>NZ_VMBJ01000070.1:0-14467 GCF_010608305.1 Stenotrophomonas sp. AS012628
AACCGGACCCACCCCGCCTTCGACAGTTTCCCGCTGCTGTCGGAATGGCATGAGCTGCTCTTGGTGGGTGTCGACCTTGGTCGACACGATGAACATGGCAACGACCGAAACCGGTTTTTGTAGAGTCGAGCCATGCTCGACTGCTTTGCTCGACTGCGTTGTTTGAACACGCTGGACGCCAGCGACGACAACGGCGAGGATGGAGGCTGGTTCTTCTGGCTGGCCCTGCATGGCGCAACGCATCCTTGAACCCGGTGAGATCGAGACACTGGCCTCGCGCGATGTTCCGCGCATCATCCTGCCCGATGTCGCTTCCCTGTTCGCCGAGCGCGCGACGCGCCTGCGCAGCCTGGCTGCGCACAGTGCCATCGGCGGTTACCTGCAGCTGCTGGCGGCGTTGGCCGATGCACAGCAGGCGCTGCTGGACGAGCTGACACCACAGCAACGCGAGACGCTGCAGTCGCAGGCACCTGCGCAGCAGTCGAGTGCGGCGGCCGGTGCCGGCATGCCGTTGCGGCCGGCCAACACGCTTCAACTTGATGGACGCTGGCGCGACTGGCTGCGCACGCTGTGCCAGCACTGTGCCGACGAAGCCGGGCTGCCGGCGGAAACCCGCCATGAGTTGCAGCGCGTCGCTGCGGCCGACGATGCCTGGCTGGAGGCGCAGGCCCATGCCGTGCTGGAGCGTGATGATGCGCCATCGGTGGACGCGGTCGCGGCGCTGCTGGTGATGAACGCACTGCAGGTCTACTGGGCGGTGCTGGCGGACAGCTTCCGCTCCACCGACCTGAAACCGCTGGCCGATGCACCCGGCCTGTGCCCGTTGTGCGGCTCGCTACCGGTGGTCAGCGTGGTGCAGGCACGTCCACCCTATGCGTCCTACCGTTACCTGTCGTGCTCGCTGTGCGCCTGCCAGTGGCACTACGTGCGCGTGCAGTGCAGCCAGTGTGGCACCGCCGGCAAGGACATCGCCTACCGCGCCCTGGCCGATGTGGATGGCGACAGCGGCGAGGCGGTGCGCGAGAGCGCGGTCCGTGCCGAGACCTGCGACCACTGCCACAGCTACCGCAAGATCCTGTATCTGGAGAAAGACCCGTCACTGGAGCCGGTGGCTGATGACCTCGGCACGCTGGCGCTGGACCTGCTGCTGGGCGAAGAAGGTTATGCGCGCGCCAGCCAGAATCCGCTGCTGTGGCAATCCGACGGCGAGTGAGGCGATGACAGCCACGCCCCCCACCCCGGCATCGGTTTCCGCGCTGCCCTCGCTGGACCGGTTGCTGCGTCTGCCTGCCTTGGCAGCACTGATCGAGGGCCACGGCCGCAGCCGCATCACCCAGCTGCTGCGTTCGCACCTGCAGGTGCTGCGCGACCGTATCAGCGCCGGCCAGCTTTCGGCCGCGCAGCTGCAGGAAGCGGTTGGCGGTCCGGCGCTGGTCGCGGCGATCGAGTCCGCACTGGCGGCCGATGCCCGGCTGGATCTGCAGCCGATGTTCAATCTGACCGGCACCGTACTGCACACCAATCTCGGGCGCGCATTGCTCCCCGATGCCGCCGTGCACGCGGTCAGCCGCGCGATGACCGCGCCGGTGGATCTGGAGTTCGACGTCATCCGTGGTCGTCGCGGCGACCGCGATGCACGGGTGCAGGCATTGATCTGCGAACTGACCGGCGCTGAAGCCGCCACCGTGGTCAACAACAATGCGGCGGCGGTCCTGCTGCTGCTCAACAGCCTGGCCAACCGCCGCGACGTGGTGGTGTCGCGCGGCGAACTGGTGGAGATCGGTGGCGCCTTCCGCATTCCCGACGTGATGCGCAGCGCCGGTGCGCGACTGCTGGAAGTGGGCACCACCAACCGCACCCATCCGGCTGACTTCGCCAACGCCATCGGCGCGCGCACCGCACTGCTGATGGAGGTGCACGCCAGCAACTACGCGATCACCGGCTTCACCGCCAAGGTCGACACCGCGGCGATGGCGGCAATCGCGCACGAACATGGCCTGCCGCTGGTGGTGGACCTGGGCAGTGGCAGCCTGTGCGATCTGGCCACGTTCGGCCTACCGCACGAGCCCACTGTGCAGGAAACGCTGGCAGCCGGCGCCGATCTGGTTTCGTTCAGTGGCGACAAGCTGCTGGGTGGGCCTCAGGCCGGCATCATCGCCGGCCGCGCCGACCTGATCGCGCGGATCAACCGCAACCCGCTCAAGCGCGCGCTGCGCATGGACAAGATGG
Source organism: Stenotrophomonas sp. AS012628 (assembly GCF_010608305.1). Classification (NCBI taxonomy): domain Bacteria; kingdom Pseudomonadati; phylum Pseudomonadota; class Gammaproteobacteria; order Lysobacterales; family Lysobacteraceae; genus Stenotrophomonas; species Stenotrophomonas sp. AS012628. The sequence continues at coordinate 2,230 of NZ_VMBJ01000070.1, forward strand.
GCCTGGCTGCGCTGGAAGCGGTGCTGGCCCTGTACCGCGAACCGGAGCTGCTGGCACAGCGCCTACCGACCCTGCGCACGCTGTCGCGCACGCAGGACGACATCGATGCGCAGGCCCAGCGCCTGCTGCAGCCGATGCGTGCCTCGCTGGCGGCGGACTACACCCTCGAGCCTGCTTCGATGCACAGCCAGATCGGCAGCGGCGCGCAGCCACAGGCGCAGCTTGCCAGCGCCGGACTGCGCATTGCCAGCGCACGCCGTGGCGGACTGGATCGCCTGGCCAAGCGCTTGCGTCAGCTACCGCGCCCGGTGCTGGGCCGCATTGCCGATGACGCGTTGTGGCTGGACCTGCGCTGCCTGGAACCCGGGGACGAAGCGGCCTTCCTCGCCCAATGGAACGCGCTGCAGGCATGATCGTCGGCACCGCCGGGCATATCGACCATGGCAAAACAAGCCTGGTACGCGCACTGACCGGCATCGAAACCGATCGCCTGCAGGAAGAGCGTACGCGCGGCATTTCGATCGAACTGGGCTACGCCTATGTCCCGGTGGAAAGCAGGGACGTCGAAGGCTCGGCCGCGACGCTGGGCTTCGTCGACGTTCCGGGCCATGAGCGCTTCGTGCACACGATGGTGGCCGGCGCCACGGGTATCGATGTCGCCCTGCTGGTGATCGCTGCCGACGACGGCGTGATGCAACAGACCCGCGAGCATCTGGCCATCCTGCAACTGCTGGGCGTGGACCGCGGTGCGGTGGCGCTGACCAAGATCGACCGTGTGGATGTAGCGCGCATCGCCCGGGTCGAGATCGAGATCGCTGCGCTGCTGGCCGGAACGCCGCTACAGGATTCCCCTGTATTCGCCTGCAACAGCACCTCAGCCGATGATGCCGGCATCAGTGCACTGCGTACCCAGCTGCACGCGTGGGCGGCGGACGACGCCAGCGCGCGCCAGGCCGCACTGCGCAGCGAACTGTTCCGCATGCCGGTGGACCGCGTGTTCTCGCTGGCCGGCCACGGCACGCTGGTGACCGGCGCGGTACATGGCGGCATCGCCTTGGTGGGTGAGCATCTGCAGCTGATGCCGGCCGCCACTGAAGTGCGCATACGCAGCATCCACGCGCAGAACCAGGCCAGCGACCACGCGATGGCCGGGCAGCGCTGCGCGTTGAACCTGGCAGCCATCGCTCGTGACGACATCCGCCGTGGCGACTGGATCGCCGACCCGCGCGCACTGCTGCCCACCACCCGCGTTGATGTGCGCCTGCGGCTGTCCGCGTTGGCCGCGCCATTGCGCGACTGGGCGCCGCTGCATATCCACTGGGGCACGATGCACCGGCAGGCCCATGTGGTGCTGCTGGAGGACGACGATCACGGCAATGGGCAGTTGGTGCAACTGGTGTTCGATGCGCCGGTCTGTGCGATGTGTGGCGATCGCTTCATTGCCCGCGACTCGGCGGCAACCCGTACGCTGGGCGGCGGTGTCGTACTCGATCCGGATCCGCCACAGCGGCGGCGGCGCAGCCCTGCACGCCTGGCGTGGCTGGTGGCGCTGGAACAGCTGGCCACCTGCGCAGATGTTGGCCCGCTGCTTCAGCAGGCGGCCACCGGAATTCCATTGGCCGCACTGCAGCGCTACTGCCGGCGCGCCGCCGACCGGATCGATCTTCCTGCAGGCGCACAGCGCATCGCCACCCGCGACGACACGGTGGTCATCCTCGCTGCGCACTGGCAGGTGCTACGCGAACAGGTAATCGCCTCACTGCGTGGCTGGCATGAACGACGCCCTGACGAACCCGGTGTCGACAGCGGGCGCCTGCAACGCAGCACCCTGCCTGCACTGGCAACGAGCCTGTGGAACGCGCTTCTCCAGGACCTGCTGGACGACGGCAGCGTGCAGCGCGTGGGCGCCTGGTGGCGCATGCCCGGCCATGACCATGCGCCACCGGAACGCGAGCGTCTGCTGCTGGAACGCGTGCTGCCGCAACTGCACGCCGGTGGCTTCGATCCGCCGTGGGTGCGCACCCTGGCCGCCGACATCGGCCTGGCCGAAGACGAGGTCCGCGCCATTCTGCGCCGCGCCACCACACGTGGCGAACTGTTCCAGGTGGTACCGGACCTGTTCTATGCACCGGCCCGCATTGCCGAGCTGGCCGCGATCGTCGCGCAGCTGTCGCAGGCCAGCGGCGCGGTGGATGCGGCCGCTTTCCGCGATGCCATCGGCCTGGGCCGCAAGCGCAGCATCCAGATCTTGGAGTTCTTCAATCGCGTTGGCTACACTCGACGCGTCGGTGACCAGCATCGGCCGCGTGGCGACCTGCAGTGGAACGCAGCCCGCGACTGAGCCCACCGCTACCGCCGTACTTTCGGAAGGCATGCGCATCCGGGCATGCGGCTGGGCTTCAAACCCAGTAGGGGGCGTCGATCGTTCCCTGGTAGGTTCGACTCCTGCTGCCTTCCGCCATTCGTGTTTCCGCAGGAGATGTCGGCATGGCCACGCACGCGCAGTCCCCCGCCCCTTCAACGGCCGATGCCCCGCAACGACTGACCTCTCTCGCGCATGGCGGCGGCTGCGGCTGCAAGATCGCGCCGGGCGTGCTGACCGAACTGCTGCGCGGCGTGCCGGCGCTTCCGGCACCGGCTGAGCTGCTGGTTGGTCGCGAGACCAGCGACGACGCCGCGGTGTACCGCCTTGATGACCGCCAGGCGATTGTCGCCACCACTGATTTCTTCATGCCGATCGTCGACGACCCGTTCGACTTCGGCCGCATCGCCGCCACCAATGCGCTGTCCGACCTGTATGCAATGGGCGCACGGCCATTGTTCGCGCTGGCCATCGTCGGCATGCCGATCAACAGCCTGCCGCAGGACACCATCCGCGGCATCCTGCAGGGCGGCGAACGTGCCTGCGCCGATGCCGGCATCGTGGTGGCCGGTGGCCATAGCATCGATTCGGTGGAACCCATCTACGGCCTGGCCGCGATCGGCGTGCTCGACCCGCAGCGGCTCAAGCGCAATGCCGATGCCCGCGCCAGCGATGTGCTGGTGCTGGGCAAGCCGCTGGGCGTGGGCGTGTATTCGTCAGCACTGAAAAAAGAAGTGCTGGACACCGACGGCTACCGGCAGATGATCGAGTCGACCACCCGACTTAACACCGTGGGCGTGCCGCTGGCGGCGCTGGACGGCGTGCATGCCATGACCGACGTCACCGGCTTCGGCCTGCTCGGCCACCTGCTGGAAGTGTGCCGTGCCAGTGGCGTTGCCGCCGAGGTGGACAGTGCACAGGTGCCGCTGCTGCCACAGGCGCTGGAGCTGCTGCAGCGTGGCTGCGTGACCGGCGCCTCCCACCGCAACTGGACTTCCTATGGCACCGAGGTGCGCTTCGCCGAGGGGTTGCCAGCATATTGGCAGCCGCTGCTGACCGACCCGCAGACCAGCGGTGGCCTGCTGGTGTCCTGTGCTCCGGAAGCGCTGGATGCGGTGCTGGCCTGTTTCCACGACGCAGGGTTCGGCCAGGCAGCCGTGGTGGGGCGATTGGGCGAAGGAGCGCCGGGCGTCAGCGTGCGCTGAAGCGCTGAAACGACAGGGGCGCTCTAAGCGCGCCCCTGCTGTAGCGCTGGATGCAACATCACTCGATGTTCTGCACCTGTTCGCGGATCTGGTCGATCAGCACCTTCAGCTCCACCGCGGCATTGGACGTGCGGCTGTCCACCGACTTCGAGCCCAGCGTGTTGGCTTCGCGGTTGAACTCCTGCAGCAGGAAGTCCAGGCGGCGGCCGACCGGCTCACGCTGCTTGAGCACGCGGCGGATCTCGACGATGTGGCTGCCAAGACGGTCCAGCTCTTCATCCACGTCCAGCTTCTGCAGCCACAGCACCAGCTCCTGCTCGGCGCGGCCCGGGTCGACCGGGTGCGGCAGGTCGGCCAGGCGTGCGGCCAGCTTTGCGCGCTGGCCGTCGCGAATGGCCGGAATCAGCGTGCGGACTTCCGTGGCGATGCGTTCGATGCCGTCCACGCGCTCGCTGATGGCCGCGGACAACTTGCCACCTTCACGCTCACGGGCCTCGACGAAGCCGTCCAGCACCTGGTCCAGCAGGGCCAGTGCCTCGACCTGCAGGGCGGCGGCATCTGTAGCCTCGCCACGGGTCACGCCCGGCAGCTGCAGCAGGTCGGTGAAGCTGACCTGCAGGTTGGGGAAATCGGAGGTCAGGCGGTGCGCCAGGCGGCCCAGCTGGCCCAGCAGGGCCTCGTCCACCTGCAGGTTGGCCGCCGCTTCCGGCGCGCGCAGGCGCATCACCAGATCCAGCTTGCCACGGCTCAGGCGTGCGGCGATGCGCTCGCGCAGCTGCGGTTCGAGCACCCGCAGTTCCTCGGGCAGGCGGGTGCCGACCTCCAGGAAGCGGTGGTTGACCGAGCGCAGCTCGCAGCCCAGCGTGCCCCACGGGGTGACCCGCTCGCCGCCGGCATAGGCGGTCATGCTTCGAATCATGGATTGTGTCCGGTGCGTGCAAAGGGGGAATGGTACCCTAGCGCCCTCATCAGAGCCCCCTTGCCCGCCCCGTGAAGGCCGCGGACGTGGCGGCGTACTCCCTCGCCATTACGGAACCCGCACCATGTCCGATTCCCGCCCCAGCGGCCGCCAGCCCGACCAGCTCCGCCCGGTCGTCATCCAACGCGGCTTCACCCGCCACGCCGAAGGTTCGGTGCTGGTGTGCTTCGGTGAAACCCGCGTGCTGTGCACCGCCAGCGTCGAGAACCGCGTGCCGGGCTTCCTGCGCGGCAAGGGCGAAGGCTGGGTCACTGCCGAGTACGGCATGCTGCCGCGCGCCACCCACACCCGCAGCGACCGTGAAGCGGCCCGCGGCAAGCAGGGCGGCCGCACGCTGGAGATCCAGCGCCTGATCGGCCGCAGCCTGCGCGCGTGCGTGGACCGCAATGCGCTCGGCGAGCGCACCATCACCCTCGACTGCGACGTGCTGCAGGCCGACGGTGGCACCCGCACCGCCGCCATCACCGGTGCCTACGTGGCCCTGGTCGATGCGGTGAACGTGCTGATGAAGCGTGGCGACATCAAGCGCAACCCGATCCTGGGCGCGGTGGCCGCCGTGTCGGTGGGCGTCTACCGCGGCACCCCGGTGCTGGACCTGGACTACGCCGAAGACAGCGACTGCGACACCGACATGAACGTGGTGATGAACGACGGTGGCGGCTTCATCGAGCTGCAGGGCACCGCCGAAGGCCATGCCTTCCGTCGCGACGAGCTGGACGCGCTGCTGGGCCTGGCCGAAAAGGGCGTGCGCGAACTGCTGGACGCACAGCAGGCAGCGCTGTCGGCATGAACCGCCGGATCGCGCTGACCACCCTTGTGGTGGCCGACTATGACGAAGCCATCGCCTGGTACACCGGCAAGCTCGGCTTCACGCTGCTGGAAGACATTGACCAGGGCCACAAGCGCTGGGTCGTGGTCGGCCCGACCGACGGCAGCGCCGCCGCCCTGCTGCTGGCCCGTGCCAGCAATGAGGAGCAGCGCAGCCGCATCGGCAATCAGACCGGTGGCCGGGTAGCCTTCTTCCTCAACACCGATGACTTCCACCGCGACCACGCCGCGATGCTGGCCGCCGGTGTCGAGTTCCTGGAAGCGCCGCGCGAAGAACCCTATGCAACGGTCGCGGTGTTCCGCGATCTGTATGGCAACACCTGGGACCTGCTGGAGCCCCGTCAATGAAGAAACTGGTACTGGCCAGCCACAACGCCGGCAAGCTGGTGGAGATGCAGGAGATCCTCGCGGACCTGCCGCTGCAGATCACCTCGGCCGCCGAACTCGGCCTGGGTGACGTGGAAGAGACCGGCCTGACCTTCGTCGAGAACGCGCTGCTGAAGGCGCGCGCCGCCTGCGAAGCAACCGGCCTGCCGGCGCTGGCCGATGATTCGGGCCTGATCGTCGATGCCCTCGGCGGTGCGCCGGGCCTGTACAGCGCGCGCTATGCCGGTCACCCGACCAACGCGGCGGCCAACAACGCCAAGCTGCTGGACGCGATGGCCGATGTTCCCGACGGCCAGCGCAGCGCCCGCTTCTATGCGGTGATCGTGCTGCTGCGCCACGCCACCGACCCGCAGCCGCTGATCTGCGAAGGCCGTTGGGAGGGCCAGATCATCCGCGAGCTGCGCGGCACGAATGGTTTCGGCTACAACCCGGTGTTCCTGGACACCACCCACGGCCTGACCGCCGCGGAAATGGCGCCGGCGCTGAAGAACGCCATCAGCCACCGCGCCATTGCCCTGCAGCAGCTCAAGCAACAGCTGGCGACGCTGTACTGACGCCACCCGATCGAACCAGGGAAGCCGGCCAGCGGCCGGCACTACCGAAGAAGCCCATGCCGCACGCCCACGACCACTGCAACCACCTGCCCGGCGAAGCCTGCTCCGCTGACCACGACAGCCCGCCGCGGCTGGTGCCGCCACCGCTGTCGCTGTATGTGCACCTGCCGTGGTGCGTGCGCAAATGCCCGTACTGCGATTTCAATTCGCACCAGGCCAAGGGCGAGCTGCCGTTCGACGCCTACATCGATGCCCTGCTGCGCGACCTGGACCAGGACCTGCCGCTGGTCTGGGGCCGGGTGGTGCACAGCGTGTTCTTCGGCGGCGGCACGCCCAGCCTGTTCCCACCGGAAGCGATCGACCGTTTCCTGCAGCAGGCCAGCGCGCGCCTGCGCTTCGCGCCCAATGCCGAAATCACCCTGGAGACCAACCCGGGCACCGCCGAGCATGGCCGTTTCGACCGCTACCGCGCGGCCGGCGTGAACCGCCTCAGCTTCGGCATCCAGAGTTTTGAAGACGCGATGCTCAAGCGCCTGGGCCGTATCCACGACAGTGACGAAGCCGAGCGCGCGGTGAAGATGGCGCAGGACGCGGGCTACGACAACTTCAACATCGACCTGATGTACGCGCTGCCGGAACAGACCCTGGCCGGGGCCGAGGCCGATCTGGAACGCGCCTTCGCACTGCAGCCGGCGCACATCTCGCACTACCAGCTGACCCTGGAACCGAACACGGTGTTCTTCGCGCGGCCGCCGCAGGGCATTCCCGATGAAGACAACGCCTGGGACATGCAGGAACACTGCCAGGCACTGCTCGCGCAGGCCGGTTTCGGCCAGTACGAAGTCAGCGCCTATGCGCGCCCCGGCCGGCAGAGCGCACACAACCTGAATTACTGGCGCTTCGGCGATTACCTGGGCATCGGTGCCGGTGCGCACGGCAAGATCAGTTCAGGCGCCGAAGAACACGTGCTGCGCCGCTGGAAGCTGAAGCATCCGCAGGCCTACCTGGACAGCGCGGGTACCCCGGCCTCGTTCGGTGGTGACGATGTGATCGCGCCCGAGCGCCTGCCGTTCGAGTACATGCTGAATCTGCTGCGCCTGCACGAAGGTTTCGGCCTGCGCGATTTCGAGTCGCGCACCGGCCTGCCGCGCAGCGTACTGGATGCCCCCTTGGTCGAGGCCGTGCAGCGCGGCTGGCTGGACGTGACGGATGGCCATGTGCAGCCGACCGAGCTGGGCCGCCGCTTCACCAACGATGTGGTGAGCCTGTTCCTGGAAGATTGATGCTCGCCTGGCAGAGCGTCGTGCCGGCCAACGGCCGGCACTACCGTTCATCGGTCGGGCCATGCCCGGCGAACGAAATGCACATCCACCCTAAAGTAGCGCCGACAGCGGCCGACACGGTAGATTCACCAGATCGATCCGCGGGAATCCGGGTACCGCCTGCCGATGTCAGCCGTCTTTTCCATCACTCCTGCCGACAAGAACCGACTGGCCGCCAGCGACCTGCCACCGCGGGTACGTGAGCTGTTGGGCGCGCTGATCGGCCTGTGCCGGCAGACGCTGGCCGCGCCCCTGATCCTGACGGTGGAGGCGCTGGAGCAGAATCTGCTTCACGACGCCGACCGCGCACGCAATCCGCAGCAGCAGGCCGAGCTGATGGCCCAGCGTGGGCAGCTGCATGCGTTCTCCGGCCACTTCGCCGACCGTATGCTCGACGCCGTGGCCGATGCCCTCGCACGGCTGCGCGAACCGGCCAGCGGTGTCAGCACCAGTGCTACGCCGCCCGCGCTGCCGGGCATGCTCGGGCTGTCGCTGGTCGATGAGCATGAAGTGGATCGCGACCTGCTGCTGACCGAGATGGTGCGGCGCGAGACGCTGCGTTCAACCAACACACTGAACCTGCTGGGCCAACGCCTGGGCGTACTGGCGGCGGCGCCGGCCTTCGAGGCCGACACCCTGCCACTGGCACCGCAGGCACTGTGCGCGATGGTGCGCCGGATTGCCGAACAGGACGCGCTGAGCGTCGAGGTACAGCTGGCGCTGTATCGCAGTTTCGAACGGCAGGTGCTGGAACGGCTGGGCGATATCCTTGACCGTGCCAATGCCCTGCTGGCCCAGTCCGGCGTACTGCCGGGGCTGGTCTACACCCCCTACCTGGCACGCTCGTCGAGCACGCGGCGGATCATCACCCAGTCGGTGGGTGGCGGCCGCACTACGCAGCCGGCCAAGCGCGCCGCAGCCCCGCTGACCGGCTGGAACGGTTCGGCACCGGCCGGCTCCTGGTCCAGCCTGGTACAGGACGCCTTCCACGGGGGCGGCGCAGCCGGCCCCGCCACGCCGGGCGTAACCACGTCCACCGGCGGTGCATTGCATGAACTGCTGCAGCAGGCACGGCATGCCAGCCCTGCCCCTGCGGACAGCGGCGCAGTGCCCAGCGCGGCAGTCGACGCAGTCCTCGCGCGCCTGCAGGCCCAGTCCAGTGCCGCAACCGGAGTGGCCGACCTGCAGGCTGCCGTGGTCGCGCAGCTGCGCAGCGAGCATGGTGCGCAGGCCCAGCTGGGCAGTCACGACCGTGACAACCTCGACCTGCTGCGCATGCTGATGCAGCAGGTGCAACAGCAGCAGCGTCCCGATCCGGTGCCGGCCGCCCTGCTGGCGCGCCTGCAGGTGCCCCTGGCACGCGCGGCCATGGCCGACCCGGGCTTCTTCGTACGCGACGAACACCCCGCGCGTGAGCTGCTCAACCAGATCGCCGAAGTCGGCGCCAACTGGCTGGGCGATGACGATGTGGACCCACAGCTGCTGCAGCGCATGGCGCAAAGCGTGCAGGGCCTGCTGGGGCAGGATGCACGTGCGCCGGAGGCCTTTGCCGCCGCCAACGAAGACGTGCAGCAGCACCAGCGCGCGGCGGCCCATCGTGCCGAACTGGCCGAGCGCCGCCATGTGGAAGCCGCGCGCGGCAAGGAACGATTGGAACTGGCCCGTCGCCAGGCCACCGCGCAGATCGACCAGTGCTGCGACACGCAGTCGCCGCCGCGCTTCGTGCAGACCCTGCTGCGCCAGGCCTGGGCCGATGCACTGACCCTCACCCGCCTGCGCCATGGTGACGATTCGCCACAGTGGCAGGAGCGCCTGCAACAGACCGAGCGCATCGCTGCCATCACCGCACAGGCCATCGACGCCCCTGGCGGCACCGATACCGCGCTGGCAGCGGAGGTGGAAGCCGCACTGCTGCAGGTCGGCTACCACGCCGAGGAAGCCGCCGCCGTCGCGCGCAGGCTGGCCACGCCCGGCGGCGAGGATGAAAGCACCTCGCGTACCGAGCTCAGCGCACGCCTGAAGGTACGTGCGCGCCTGGGCGAGCACGCCGGCACGAACAGTGGCACCGCACCTGCCACACCGCGCAGCAGTACTGAAGAAGCGGCCTACCAGCAGCTGTCCACGCTGCCGTTCGGCAGCTGGTTCGACATCGACACGGGCGATGGCACGCTGCGCCGCCAGCGCCTGTCCTGGTACAGCCTGCTGACCGGCCATGCGTTGTTCGTCAATGCGCGCGGGCAGAAGATCACCGATACCGACCTGGATACGCTGGCGCGGCAGATCAGTGCCGGGCGCGCGCAGCTGGTCACCGAAGACAAGGGCCGGCTGGTCGACCGCGCCTGGGAAGCCAGCCTCGGTGCGCTGCGTGCACTGGCCACGGGCCGCGCACAGGAGACCCCCGCATGAAAGCCGTACCGCCGCAGGACACCCGCCGCGCGCCGCGCCGCCAGGTCTCGGACCTGGTGCCGGTCACCGACCAGATGCGCGAGTGCGTGGTCGGGCGCCTCGGCAATGTCTCCGAAACCGGCATGCTGATGCTGGCCAGCGTGCCGCTGCGCGAGGATGCGCTGTACCAGCTGCGCTTCCCGTTGCCACTGGGTGATGGCCGCCAGCAGGCCATCGACGTGGGCGTGCATCTGCTATGGAGCGAGCCCGCGCACGTACCCGGGCAAAGCTGGACCGGCTTCCGCTTCCTCACCCTGTCACGCGAGCATCGGCAGCTGCTGCGCCAGTGGGTGGGCGAGGACAGCGACGAGGGACCGGTTTCGACGGCCTGAGTGCCGGTTCCGGCACAGCGGTTTTTCGCGGTATGCGGCAGAATCTAGGGCCGTTTTCCGTGTCGAGCCACCGCAATGATCCAGCAAGACCCCGGCGCCCTGTATTCCGACCACCTGGCCGTGCTGTGCCGACGTGCCGAACAGGCGCTGGCCCGCGGTGGCTTCGATCACCTGGTGGTGCCCAGCGGCACCCTGCACTACCAGGTGTTCGACGACCGCGACTACCCGTATGCGGTCAATCCGCAGTTCAAGGCCTGGCTACCGCTGACCCGCGTGCCCAACAGCTGGATCGTGTTCACCCCGGGCAAGCGCCCGGCCGTGATCTTCCACCAGCCCTTCGACTACTGGCACGTGGTGCCGGACGCGCCCAGCGGCTGGTGGGTGGAGCACTTCGACATCCACATCATCCGCAAGCCCGAAGAGGCGCTGGCCCTGCTGCCGGCCGACCCGGCGCGCTGCGCCATCCTCGGCGAGCCGCAGAGCGCGCTGGGCAACTACGTGCCGAACAACCCTGCGCCGGTGGTGAATTACCTGGAATGGCACCGCGGCAGCAAGACGCCGTATGAGATCGCGCTGATGCGCCAGGCGCAGGTGCTGGGCGTGCGCGGCCACCGTGCCGCCGAAGCCGCGTTCCGCAATGGCGCCGACGAATTCAGCATCCACATGGCCTATTGCCAGGCCGTCGGCCAGGATGCCAACGAACTGCCCTACGGCAACATCGTGGCCCTGAACGAACACGCCGCCGTGCTGCATTACACCGAGCTGGGCCGCAAGGCGCCGCAGCCGCTGCGCAGCTTCCTGATCGATGCCGGTGCCAGCGCCTACGGCTACGCCAGCGACATCACCCGCACCTACGCCGCGCAGGGCCACGACGAGTTCGCGGCGATGATCGCCGCCGTCGACGCTGCCCAGCAGCAGATGTGCGCGGCGGTGCGGCCGGGCTTTGACTACAAGCAGCTGCACGTGGACGCGCATCTTTCGCTGATGGGCGTGCTGAAGGACTTCGGCGTGATCAAGGTATCGCCGCAGACCGCGCTGGAGACCGGCGTCAGCGCCGCATTCTTCCCGCACGGCATCGGCCACCTGATCGGCCTGCAGGTGCACGACGTGGCGGGTTTCGCGGCCAGCGACGAAGGCGGCCGCATCGAACGCCCGGCCGGCCACCCTTACCTGCGCCTGACCCGCGTGCTGGAACCGGGCATGGTGGTGACCATCGAACCGGGCCTGTACTTCATCGACATGCTGTTGAACGAAGTGAAGGACGCCGGCCATGGCGATGCGATCAACTGGGACCGCGTGGACTTCTTCCGCCCGTATGGCGGCATCCGCATCGAAGACGAAGTGCTGTGCACTGATGGCGAGGCGGACAACCTGACGCGGCCGGCGTTTGCGGCGGCCAACGGCTGAGCCCCTCGTGGTTGGGCGCTCAGAGCAAAAGCCGCGCTTGGCGGGGCGGGTAGGCCATGCAGGGGACGCTGCAAGTACGTCCCTGTAAGCTCGATGGCGCCATCCATGGCGCCAACGCCCCTGCATGGCCTACCCGCCCCACCTTTGACAGTTTCCTGCGCGCGTCCAACCACGGAAAAGAAAAAGAAAAGCAGAAGCGGGTCGCTTGCTGCGCTCGCTCCGTGTCGACCAAGGTCGACACCTACCAACAGCCGCGCGTGCCAACAGCCGCAATTGCCAGTAGATCCACGCCATGCGTGGATGATTCATTCGATGTCTGACAGATGTGCCGACCAACGGTCGGCACCCACCAACAGCCCCGTGAACCTGTCGAAGGCGGGGTACTGTGGGTTTGCGGGGTGTGAGCCGCATGGATGC
>NZ_VMBJ01000071.1:0-12471 GCF_010608305.1 Stenotrophomonas sp. AS012628
TACTTGCAGCGTCCCCCGCAACCGGACCCACCCCGACTCCCCACAGGAAACCAGCTTCTGCTGTTGCTGTTGCTCCAGCTCGGAGCGGGTGCAGGGCGCAGCCCTGCCGAACACCCCCCTTTCATGCTGCGCCGCAGAATGCATTCGGCTGAACCAGCATGCTCTACTTGAATCGATCTAAATTCACGGTCGCATGGGTCGGGCGTCATTCCAGGGGGAGCTTTCTGCCAGTTGTGGCGGAGCTCAGCGGAACGGTGCCGGACGGCCCCGGCCGTCTGCCTCCGTGTCATCGACTACAGGAACCCGACATGCGTCCAGTGCCGTCCGCTCCCGCCGTCCCATTGTCTTCGCGCCCGCTGGCGCGGCTGGCCTGCCTGCTCGCACTGTCGGCGTCGCCGATGCTGCTGCAGGCCGCGCCGGCTGCACTGGAGCGCGAGGTCAACACCTTCATCGGCAGCAAGGACGACGGCAACACGTTCCCAGGCGCGTCGGCACCGTTTGGCCTGATCCAGGTCAGCCCAATCGGCAGCCACTACTCGGGCTGGCGCTATGACGACGAGAAGATCCGCGGTTTCGGCCACTCCTTCATCTCCGGCGCAGGTTGCTGGGAGCAGGGCGGCCAGGTGTCGGTGCTGCCGGTGACCGGTTCGATCGGCCCGGGCGGCGATTTCGATACCGGCAACGCCAAGCAGTTTGACCACAAGGCGTATGCCTCGTCGTACACCCATGACGGCGAGGTCGGCCAGGCCGGCTATTACAAAGTGCGGCTGACCAGCTACGGCGGCATCGACGCAGAATCGACCGCACGTACGCGCGCCGCAGCCGAGCGCTACACCTTCAGCCAGCGCCAGGGCGATGGCCACGTGCTGGTCAATGTCGGCCAGGCCAACGAGCGCCATTCGGTGATCGGCAGCGTGGTCGATGTGGTCGGCGACCGCGTGGTGGAAGGCAAGCTGGTCACCAAGAGTTTCTGTGGCGGCCACCAGTACACCACCTGGTTCCGCATCGAGTTCGATCGCCCGTTCAAGGCGCATGGCACTTGGGGCGAGGGTGGCGGCCTGCCGGGCGCACGCCACAGCATGGAAGGCGAACAGAAGCCGAATGGGGCCTGGCTCAGCTTTGATCTGGCCAAGGGCCAGTCGGTGACGGCGGTCAGCGCGATCTCGCACGTGGATGCCGAAGGCGCGCGCATCAACCTGCGCGCGGACGGCATGCAGGATGGGGCGCTGCTCGGTTTCGACCGCATGCGTGCGTTGTCCCAGCAATCCTGGCGCGAGCAGCTGGGCCGGGTGCGCGTGCAGGGTGGCAACGCCGACGACCGCGCGGTGTTCTACAGCGCGGTCTACCACGCGCTGCTGCAGCCGATGACCGGCAACGACGCCGACGGGCGCTACCGCGGCTATGACGATGGTATCCACCGTGCCGACGGCTGGACCTACTACGAGTACTTCTCGCTGTGGGATACCTACCGCGCGCAGAACCAGTGGCTGGCGCTGACCCGCCCGGACGTGGCACGCGATATCGGCCGTACCCTGCTGGCGATCGACGAGCAGGGTGGTTGGCTGCCGCGCTGGGGCTATGCCAACTTCGAGACCAACATCATGACCGGCGACCCGGTCACCCCGTTCATGGTCGACCTGTGGCGCTTCGGCGCGCTCAAGGGCCGTGAATCGCAGGCCTGGGATGCGCTGCGCCGCAACGCCTTCGGCACGCCGCCGTTGAACTCGCGCATGGCCGGCCGTTCCGGCAACCCGACCTATCTGGACAAGGGCTACGTGGTCTACGACCGCGCGTTCCCGTCCAAGGGCATGGACGTCGATCCGCACCATGGCGGTTCGGCCACCTTGGAATACGCGCTGGCCGACTGTGCGCTTTCGCAGATGGCCGATGGCCTCGGCCACGCGCAGGACGCGGCGACGCTGCGTGAGCGCGGCCGCAACTGGCGCAAGGTGTGGGACCCGCAGGTGCGTGACGCCGAGACCGGCTTCACCGGTTTTCCGCGCCCGCGCACCGAAGATGGCCAGTGGTACACGCCGGCCGATGGCCACTACAGCCCGCGCTCGCATCACGGTTTCCATGAAGGCACAGCGTGGCAGTACCAGTGGCTGGCGCAGCAGGACGTGCCGGGCCTGGTCGAGGCGATGGACGGCCGCGAACAGGCCGGCCGCCGCCTCGATGCCTTCTTCGCGATGGACGCGCTGCAGGCCGACCCGCTCAATGCCGCCCGCAAAGAGTGGGTGGTCGGGCCGTACAGCTATTACAACCAGTTCCGCTACAACCCGAACAACGAGCCCGACCTGCACTCGCCGTGGCTGTACACGCTGATCGGCCAGCCGTGGAAGACCGCCGCCGTGGTGCGCGCCGCGCAGCAGTTGTTCACCAACGCGCCCAACGGCGTGACCGGCAACGATGACCTCGGCACGATGTCGGCCTGGTACCTGTTCAGTGCCATCGGCGTGTATCCGGCGGTGCCCGGCAGCGGCCAGTTCCTGCTGCACACCCCGCGCTTCAGCAAGGTGGAAGTGGACATGGGCAACGGCCGCACCCTGCGCATCGACGCGCCGGGCGCCGATGGCCGCCGCCTGCAGTATGTGCAGGGCGTCCAGGTCGACGGCCAGGCGCATGCACCGGTATGGCTGGACTGGAACCGCCTGCAGCAGGGCCCGCGCCTGCACTTCGCGCTCGATGCGAAGGCGCCGGAGCAGGGCTGGGGTACGGCGGTGAAGGACCTGCCGATGTCCTGGTGCGCGGCACCGGGCAGCCAGCTGCGCTGAGCCGGACTGTGCCGTTCGCGGTCACCCAGCGAACGGCACGGCACGACACGGCCCTGATCCATTAGGCTTGAGCCTCCAGCGGAGTCCGGGAAGACGATGAACGACAACGGCAGCAGTCCCAGCAAGCGCGCCGGCAAGGCGGTGACGGTGACCGACATCGCGCGTGCCATCGGCGTGTCACGGGCAACCGTGTCGCTGGTGCTGCGTGGCAGCCCACTGGTCAACGTCGATACCCGCGCCAAGGTCGAGGCCGAACTGCGTCGCCAGCGCTATGTCTACAACCGCGCGGCGGCCAACCTCCGTCGTCGTACGTCGTCAAGCATCGCGCTGGTGATCAACGATCTGTCCAACCCGTTCTTCGCCGAATTCGCCTCCGGCGTGGACGAGGCGTTGGGCGGGCGCGGCTACGTGACCCTGCTGGGCAGTACCGGTGAATCGCCGGAGCGCCAGCAGGCGGTGCTGTCCACGCTGATGGAACACACCCCGGCCGGCTTGATCCTGTCGCCGGCCGAGGGCAGCGATACCGCGCAGTTGCGGCAGGCGTTGGGTGCCAATGCCAACGTGCTGCTGTTCAATCGTGAACTGGACGGCGCCGACTGGGACTTCCTGACCCTGGACAACCAGCACGGTGCCTATCTGGCCACGCGCCACCTGATCGAGCGCGGCCATCGCCAGATTGCCTTCTTCGGCGGCCATGCTGCATCGAGCTCGTGCCACCAGCGCCGCGCCGGTTTCCAGCAGGCGCTGGCCGAAGCGGGCCTGTCACTGCCGCCGGGTTGGATGATCGAGTCGGCGCCGAACCGCCTGGAAGCCGCGGCGCGTACCGATGAATTGTTTGCCGACGGCCATCGCCCGAGTGCGGCGGTCTGCTACAACGACACCGTCGCGCTGGGCCTGATGCTGGGCTTGAATTCACGTGGCATCCGTCCGGGCGGTGATTTTGCCGTTACCGGTTTCGATGATATTTCCGAGGCGTCGGTCGCGGTACCGCCACTGACCACGCTCACCGCCGATCCGCGCGAGCGGGGTCGGCAAGCTGCCGCGCTGCTGCTGCAACGATTGGACGAACCGGACGCGCCACCACGGCGCACGGTGGCGCCGGTGCAGTTGCGCATCCGCGAAAGCAGTGCCGCACGGCCGAACTGATTCCTTCCACATACCCCTTCCACGCAACAACGACCTTCCGCGCATCGAGGCGCGTACCGCATGCCGATCTCCGCAACGCCCCGTCCATCGGGTTCCTCCAGCAGCCAGGCACCGGTCATGAATGCCCGTGCTGCTCTGGCGGTCGCCACCACCATCTTCTTCATGTGGGGCTTCCTGACAAGCCTCAACGACGTGCTGATCCCGCATCTGAAGGCGGTGTTCGAGCTGAACTACACCCGCGCGATGCTGGTGCAGTTCACCTTCTTCGGCGCGTACTTCCTGATGTCGGTGCCGGCCGGTCGGCTGGTGGCCCGTCTGGGCTACAAGAGGGGCATCATCGCGGGCCTGCTGATCGCAGGCGTGGGCGCGCTGGGCTTCTGGCCGTCGGCCGCGCTGCGCACCTACGAAGCGTTCCTTGCATCGCTGTTCGTGCTGGCCAGCGGCATCACCGTGCTGCAGGTCGCCGCCAATCCTTACGTCGCGCTGCTTGGCCCGGAACAGACCGCATCGAGCCGTCTGACCCTGGCGCAGGCGCTCAATTCGCTGGGTACCACGCTGGCACCGCTATTTGGTGGCTTGCTGATCCTCAGCACCGCAGTGAAGAGCGGCGATGAGATCGACGCGATGCCGGTGGCCGAGCAGATGGCCTACCGTGCCGCCGAGGCGCAGTCGGTGCAGGGCCCGTACGTGGGCTTGGCCATCGCGCTGGTGCTGCTGGCGGTGTTCGTCTACCTGTTCCGCCTGCCCAGCCTGACTGAGTCGACCGAGCAGGCCGACAGCGGCCACCACACGCTGCTGGATGCCCTCAAGCACCCGCACGTGCTGTTCGGCGTGCTGGCCATCTTCTTCTACGTCGGCGCCGAAGTGTCCATCGGCAGCCTGATGGTGAACTACCTGGCGCTGCCGGAGATCGGCGGCATGACCGAACAACAGGCCACGAACTACGTGTCGGCCTACTGGGGCTGCGCGATGGTCGGCCGTTTCGCCGGCGCGTGGCTGCTGGCCAAATTCTCGCCGCGCCGCCTGCTGGCCGGTTTCGCCGCTGCCAACGTGGTGCTGCTGGCCGTCACCCTGGCGTCGGGCGGCAAAGTCGCGCTGTACGGCATCGTGGCGACCGGTCTGTTCAACTCCATCATGTTCCCGACCATCTTCTCGCTGGCCATCGAACGCCTGGGACCGCTGACCAACAAGGCCTCCAGCCTCCTGATCATGGCCATCGTCGGCGGCGCGATCATCCCGCTGCTGCAGGGCATGCTGGCCGACCGCATCGGCTTGCACCTGAGCTTCGTGCTGCCGGTGATCTGCTACGTCTATATCATTTTCTACGGTCTTGTGGGCTCGCGCCCGCCGGCTGTCCGCACGCAGGGAGGCTGAGTCCGGAATGGGTTCCATCGTTTGCTTCGGCGAAATTTTGATCGATCTACTGGCGCAGCCGCCGGCTTCGACCGACACCCCGCGCGCGTTCCTGCAGTACGCCGGCGGTGCGCCGGCCAATGTTGCGGTGGCGGCAGCGCGCCTTGGTGCGAAGACCCAGTTCGTCGGCATGCTGGGCCGCGACATGTTCGGTGACTTCCTGGCCGAAAGCCTGGTCGAACACGGCGTCGGCACGGATTACATCGTGCGCACCGATGCGGCCAAGACCGCACTGGCCTTCGTCGCGCTGGATGCCAGCGGCGAGCGCAGCTTCAGTTTCTACCGCCCGCCGGCGGCCGACCTGCTGTTCCGTGACAGCGACTTCCAGGTCGCGTGCTTCGACAGCGCGCAGTGCTTCCATGTCTGCTCCAACAGCCTGACCGAGCCGGCCATCGCCGAAGCGACCTTCGCCGGCATGGATCGTGCGCGTGCAGCCGGCGCGGTGGTCAGCCTGGACCTCAACCTGCGTCCCGCCTTGTGGCCGGCCAACGAGGACCCGACGCCGCGCCTGTGGCAGGCGCTGGAACGTGCCGACCTGGTCAAGCTGTCGCGCGAGGAGTTGGATTACCTGGCGGCACCGCTGGGTGCCGATGGCGAGGCAGTGGTGCTGAAGCGCCTGCTGGCCGCGCAGGCGCGCTGGGTAATCGTTACCGATGGTGCGGCCACGCTGCACTGGTATACGCGCGACGGCCACGGCACGGTCACCAGCTTCCGTGTGGCCACCGTCGATACCACGGCCGCCGGCGATGCCTTCGTCGGTGGCGTGCTGGTCGGACTGCTGGAGCGCGGCGGGGCCGGTGCAGGCTTTGCAGCGTTCTGCCAGGACCCGGAGGCGATCACCGCCACGCTGCGCTTCGGTGCCGCGGTCGGCGCTCTGGCTGTTACCCGCAAGGGCGCGTTCGCCGCGATGCCCTCGCTCGATGAAGTGCAGCAGCTGCTGCAGGCCCAGGACATTACCGCATGAGCACCTCGCCCGATTTCCGTTCACCCGCGTTCCTGCGTGCGCATATCGCCGACACGATGGCGTTCTACCACCCGCGCTGCATCGATCCGAACGGCGGCTTCTTCCACTACTTCCGTGATGACGGCAGCATCTACGATGCCAGCCACCGCCACCTGGTGAGCAGCACCCGTTTCGTCTTCAACTATGCGATGGCATACCGCGAGTTCGGCAACGCCGAATACCGCGACGCAGTCGAGCATGGCGTGCGCTATCTGCGCGAGGTGCATCGCAATCCGGCCACCGGTGGCTACGCCTGGACCCTGCGCGACGGCAAGGTCGAGGACGACATGAACCACTGCTATGGCGTGGCGTTCGTGCTGCTGGCCTACAGCTGTGCGCTGAAGGCCGGCATCGAGCAGGCGCGCGCCTGGATGGACGAGACCTGGCAACTGCTGGAAGCGCGCTTCTGGGAGCCGCAGCACGGCCTGTACAAGGACGAGGCCGACGGCCAGTGGAACTTCACCGGCTATCGCGGCCAGAACGCCAACATGCACATGTGCGAGGCGATGCTGGCGGCGTTCGAGGCCAGTGGCGAACCGCGTTACGTCGAGCGTGCGCTGCAGCTGGCCGACAACATGACCCGCCGCCAGGCCGCCAAGGCTGGCGGCCTGGTCTGGGAGCACTACGATTCCAACTGGGAGATTGACTGGGACTACAACCTGGACGATCCCAAGCACCTGTTCCGCCCGTGGGGCTTCCAGCCGGGGCATCAGACCGAGTGGGCCAAGCTGCTGCTGATCCTCGATCGCCACGTGCAGGCCGACTGGCTGGTGCCGACCGCGCAGCATCTGTTCGACGTGGCCGTGGCGCGCAGCTGGGACGACGCGCGAGGCGGCCTGTACTACGGCTTCGCACCGGAATCGCGCCGGCAGCCGGGCATGGAGGGCGCGCCGATCGGTGGCGACAGCTTCGTCTGCGACGACGACAAGTACTTCTGGGTGCAGGCCGAAACGCTGGCCACCGCCGCACTGATGGCCAAGCGCACCGGTGATGACCGCTACTGGCAGTGGTACGAGCGCATCTGGGCGTACGCGTGGGAGCACTTCGTCGACCATCAGTACGGCGCCTGGTTCCGCATCCTCGATGCCGACAACCGCAAGTACAGCGACGAGAAGAGCCCGGCCGGCAAGGTGGATTACCACACCATGGGTGCGTGCTACGAAGTGTTGAACGTGGTGCGTTGAGGTCTGCCGCGCTGCGCGCTCGCCGGACGTGGTCCGGCGCTACCGTGGCGTGTTGAATTGGTAGCGCCGGGCCATGCCCGGCGGAAAAACAGGAGCATCCCGTGCATCGCCTTCCCCTCGTTGTCCGCCTGCTCCTGCTGCTGATCGCGGCCTCCGCCTTCCCGGCAACTGCAGTGCCTCTGCAGGCACAGTGGGAGTTCCGCATGTTGCCGGGCGACGCGCAGGGCGCCGCCCACCCGGGTCTGCAGCAATGGCGTGCGGCCACGGTGCCGGGCAGCGTGCACACCGACCTGCTGGCGCATGCGCTGATCCGCGACCCGTACGTGGGTGCGCCCGAAGCCGAGCTGCAATGGATCGGCTTGGCGGCCTGGGAGTACCGCGCGCGCTTCGACGTGGATGCGGCGACGCTGGCCAAGCCCAATGCCGAACTGCGCTTCGACGGGCTGGACACTTATGCCGAAGTCAGCCTCAACGGCAAGCCGCTGCTGCGTGCGGACAACGCGCACCGCACGTGGCGTGCGCGCGTGGATGGGCGCCTGCGCGCGAACGGCAATGAACTGCAGATCGTGTTCCGTTCGCCGATCCGCACGCTGCTTCCGGGCGTACAGGCGATGCCGCACAAGATCGCCGGCAACTATCCTTCGCCGTATGGCGACGAGCCGAAGGACGCGATGGTCGGCAACTTCGCGCGCAAGCCGGCTTACCACTTCGGCTGGGACTGGGGCCCGCGCTATGTCACGGCCGGCGTCTGGCGCGGTGTCGACCTGCAGGCCTGGGATACGCATCGATTGGCTGATCTGGCGGTGCGCACTGATGCATTGAGCGCGCAGCAGGCGAAGCTGACGGTGCTGCTGCAGGTGGAGCAGGGCGCGGCGGCGGGCTCGGCCGTGGTGAATGTGGATGTGCAGGATCCGCAGGGCCGCAGCGTGGCCCGGGTGAAGCGCACGGTGCTGCTGAAGCCCGGCCAGAACGCCGTCGAAGTACCGGTCGAACTGGTCAAGCCGCAGCGCTGGTGGCCGGTCGGCCACGGTGCACAGGACCGCTACACCGTGCAGGCCCGCCTGGATGATGGCGCCGATGCAACGCGGGCGCGCGAGCAGCGCATCGGCCTGCGCACGGTTGAACTTCGCCGCGAGGAAGACGGCAAGGGTGGGCAGGGCTTCGCCTTCGTCATCAACGGTGTGGAGATCTTTGCCAAGGGCGCCAACGTCATTCCTTTCGACGCCTTCCCCGCACGCGTCGATGCCACGCGATTGCGCCAGGTGCTGACCGCCGCGCGCGACGCCAACATGAACATGCTGCGCAACTGGGGCGGCGGCTACTACGAGGACGACGCGTTCTTCGACATCGCCGATGAGCTGGGCCTGCTGGTCTGGCAGGATTTCATGTTCGGCGGTGGCATGCAGCCCGGTTACGATCCGGCGTTCCGCGCCAGCGTGGTGGCCGAGGCGCGCGACAACGTGCGCCGCCTGCGCCATCACCCCAGCATCGTGCTGTGGTGTGGCAACAACGAGGAAGAGACCGCCTGGAAGGACTGGGGCCATGGTCGCGATCTGAAGGCGGCCGACCCGGCGTTTGCAGCGAAGGTGTGGCAGGGCTATGTCGACCTGTTCGGCAATGACCTGCGCCAGGTAGTAGGTGAGGAGGGGTTGGGCGTGCCGTACTGGTCCAGCTCGCCCAGCAACGACCTGGATGAGAAAGCCAACGATTCCAACCGTGGCGACAAGCACTACTGGCAGGTCTGGGGCAATCCGGCGCTGCCGGTGCAGGCCTACCTGCGCGAGACGCCGCGCTTCATGTCCGAGTACGGGCTGCAGGCGTGGCCGTCGGTGGCGACGGTGGACCAGATCGCCACCCGCGCCGAGCAGCGCATCGACAGCCCGGTGATTCGCGCGCACCAGAAGTTCATGGCGGGCGAGGGCAACAGCCGCCTGCTGCACTACATCGAACTGGGTTACGGCACGCCGAAGGACTTCGAGGACTTCGTCTACCTGAGCCAAGTGATGCAGGCCGATGGCATCGCGCTGGCGGCATTGCATCACCGCGCCTCGCGGCCGTACACGATGGGCTCGCTGTACTGGCAGCTCAACGACGTCTGGCCGGGCGCTTCCTGGTCCAGCGTGGACTATTTTGGCCGCTGGAAGGCACTGCATTTCGCCGCGCGGCGCTTCTTCGCGCCGGTGACGGTGGCGGCGCTGCGTGACGAGGGCAGCACGCGGGTGCGCCTGATCAATGATGGCGCCGCGCAGGATGCGCGTTGGCGGCTGCGGGTGATGGACATGGACGGCAAGGTGCTGCGTCGACGCGAGGACGCGGTGACGTTGACGGCGTCAGGCGTCACCTCGATCGGTGATTTCCGCGACGCGGAGCTGCTGGCCGGTGCCGACCCGAAGCGCACGGTGGCCGTGTTCGAGCTGCTGCAGAATGGGGCGGTGAGCGCGCGGCAGGTGGTCGGATTCGTCGAAGCCAAGGACCAGGTGTTGCCGCGGCAGAAGCTCAAGGCCACCTTGTCCATCGAAGGCGGCCACTATCGACTACGGCTGGAAAGCGCGGCGTACGTGCGCGCGGCGTGGATTGATTTCGGTGCGTTGGATGTGCAGGTTGAAGACAACCTGCTGGACCTGCTGCCGGGCGAAACCCGCGACATTGCGGTGCGCGGCCCGGTGGATCTGACGACGCTGCGCGAAGCGCTGAAGGTGAAAACCCTCAACGACCGTTGAGGGCATCCGCCGGGCATGGCCCGGCGCTACCATTCATGGACCACGGTAGCGCCGGGCCATGCCCGGCGTGGGTGTGGACCGTTGAGGTGGGTGCGGACCGTAGGTCCGCACACCCTTACAGCTGGATCTGCTGGAAATTCTCGACCCGCTCGTGGCCGTTGGCGGTTTGGCCGGTACGCGGCAGCGGGTAATCGTCCAAGCGGTCGATCAGGCGGGTCTGCAGTCCAGCTTCGCGGGCGGCGTCCAGTTCCTCCACCACATCCGACAGGAACAGGATCTCGCCGGCCGGAACGCCAATGGCCTGCACGATGCGGCGATAGCTGTCGGCTTCACGCTTGCCGCCGACTTCGGTATCGAACCAGCCCGACACCAGCGGGCTGAGGTCACCGGCGTCGCTGAAGCCGAAGAACAGCTTCTGCGCCGGTACCGAGCCGGAGGAATACACGTACAGCGGCAGGCCGGAGGCGTGCCAGCCCTTCAGCACCGGCGCCACTTCCGGGTAGAAGTGCGCGGTGTAATCGCCGCGACGGTAGCCCTCGTCCCAGATCAGGCCCTGCAGCGCCTTCAGTGCGGTGTGCTTGCGGTCCTGGTCGATCCAGCCCTGCAGCGTCTCGGCCACCAGGCTGTCCTGGCAGGCACCGCCGATCTCGGTAGCCACCGCATCCAGCCAGCGGCGGACCTCCGGCTGCTGGCCATGTTCGGCGACGAACGCCGGCAAGGCCTTGCGGGCATAGGGGAACAGCACGTTCTTGACGAACGAGATGCTGCTGGTGGTGCCTTCGATGTCGGTCAGGATGACGCGGGGCTGCATGGATCAGGACGCCTGGGTAGGTACGTAACGGGGGAATTTCTGCGCGATGTCGGTACCGGTGAAGTGACCGACCCAGCCATCCGGCTCGGTGAAGAAGCGGATCGCCACGAAGCTCGGCTCGTCACCCATGTCGAACCAGTGGGTGGTGCCATCGGGCACGGCGATCAGGTCGTCCTTCACGCACTCGATCTCGTAGACCTTGTCTTCCACGTGCAGGGTGAACAGGCCGGACCCGGCGACGAAGAAGCGCACCTCGTCTTCCTTGTGGAAGTGCTCGTCGAGGAACTTCTTGCGCAGCTCGGCGCGGTTCGGGTTGTCC
The DNA here is from genome assembly GCF_010608305.1 of Stenotrophomonas sp. AS012628. NCBI lineage: Bacteria > Pseudomonadati > Pseudomonadota > Gammaproteobacteria > Lysobacterales > Lysobacteraceae > Stenotrophomonas > Stenotrophomonas sp. AS012628. Next base: position 11,371 of record NZ_VMBJ01000071.1, read on the forward strand.
GGGGCGATCGAGGCCACGTCCACGCTCTTGAAGCCGTTCTCGGCGACCAGGCGGTCGATGTCGGCGCGGTACGCCGCGAACACTTCCTCCTGGCTGGCACCGGGCGCGACCGGTGCGGTGGCCTGCCAGCGTTCGAAGGTGACGCCGATCTTCTGCAGTTCGGCAGCGATGAGCGCGCCGTCCTGGGTGTCCAGCAGCGGCGATTCGGGGCGGGTGTCGTCGTAGATGCGCAGTCGGCTCATGGCGGCAGCTTGAACGTCTCGGGGGAAGACAGGGTAGCAGGGTGGGGGCGAGGCGCAGATTCCGGATCGGCATCTGCACCTGCGCGCCGGTTCAGCCGCGCAGCTTGCGCAGCTCGAGCTCGCAGTGGAACAGGAACTCGAACGCTTCCAGGTGGCGACGCGCCTCGGCCATGTCGCGACCCCAGGCATACAGGCCGTGGCCATCGATCAGGTAGCCCCACAGGTTCTTCTGGTCGAGCAGGTCATCGACCTGCTTTGAAAGCACGTTCATGTCCTGGGTGTTGGCGAACACCGGTACGTCGATGGCCATCTCGTGGGTGCTGTTGCCGGCGAAGGCCTTCAGCAGCTCGTAGCCTTCCAGGCGGATATGGCCCTGCGGCGCGTACAGGCGCGAAGCGATGGTCTGCACCGGCGAATGGGTGTGCAGCACGCAGCCGATCTCCGGGAAGCGGCGGTACAGCTGGGTGTGCAGCAGGGTTTCGGCGGACGGGCGCAGCGGGCGGCCGACGGCCAGGCCGTCGAAGTCCACCACCATGATGTCGTCCTCGATCAGGCGGCCCTTGTCCTTGCCCGAGACGGTGATCGCAGCGTGGCGGTCGTCCAGGCGGTGGGAGAAGTTGCTGCTGGTGGCCGGGGTCCAGCCGGCGTGGGCCAGTTCGCGGACGTTGTCGATCAGCAGCTGGGCCAGTTCGCTCAGGCGCGCGGTGTCGTACGGGAAGGTGGGGGCGTTCATGCCGGCGATTTTACTGGATTCGGCCAACGGCTGAGCCCCTCGTGGCTGAGAGGTGGTTGGTTGGTCACGGAAAGCGGTTCATGGAGGTGGCGGGGCGGGTGGGCCGTGCAGGGGACGCTGCAAGTA
>NZ_VMBJ01000072.1:0-12421 GCF_010608305.1 Stenotrophomonas sp. AS012628
TTTTGACGTTGACGTTGATTCGGCAGGTGCAGGGCTGCAAGCCCTGCCGAACATCCCCTACCTGCGGGGCGCGAGCTGCTCGAGCATTTCCCAGGACTTCAGGCCGCGGGCGCCCAGGTGATGGGCCAGCACCCGCCGCATCGGCAGACGCAGGCTGGCCAGGTCGGCGGCATGGGGCTCTTCGTCGGCCGCCAACGCCAGCAGCGCCGAGCCAGTCGCCGCCGCCCGGCGTTCCCCACCGCGCTCGCTCAGCAGGCGCTGCGCGCCTTCCTGCGGATCCAGTTCGTAGCGCGCGGCCGGGTCGATCGGCTGGCCGTCGCTCGCGCTGTCCAGATCGAAACCCAGGCCCAGCGCGGACAGCAGCTCGCGTTCGAAGCGACGCAGGGTCCAGGCCAGGCCGGCGCCCACGGCCAGCCGCGCACGTGCCTCGCCGTAGGCCAGGTACAACTCAGGCAGCGGGTCCTGGCGCGGGGCCAAGCGCAGGGTCAGTTCACTCAGGTAGAAGCCGGCCAGCATCGCCTGGCCGACCAGGCGTGGCGCGGCATCCAGCGCCTCGGCACCCCGCAGCTGGGCCAGTTCGCCCCGCTGCTGGGCACTGAAGCGGATCCACTGCAGCGGCTGCAGAGCAGCGCGCAGCACCTGTCCCTTGGCGGTGGATACGCCACGCGCGAGCAGGCCGATCCGGCCATGCTGCGCACTCAACACTTCGACCAGCAGACTGGTCTCGCGGTAGGCCCGTGCGTGCAGCACGAAGCCAGTGTCGTCCTCGATCATCATCGAAGCGACCGCAACGGCTTACTCGTAACCGAAGGCCTTCAGTGCGGCCTCGTCGTCGGACCAGCCTTCACGCACGCGCACCCAGGTCTCCAGGAACACCTTGGCTCCGAACAGACGTTCCATCTGCAGGCGGGACTTGGCACCAATCTCCTTCAGCCGGGTGCCACCCTTGCCGATCACGATCGCCTTCTGGCCCTCGCGCTCGACCCAGATCACCGCGCCGATGCGCAGCAGGTTGCCATCTTCGGTGAAGCGCTCGATTTCCACGGTGGTCGCGTACGGCAGTTCCTCGCCGAGCTGGCGCATCAGCTGCTCACGCACCAGCTCGCCGGCCAGGAAACGCTGGCTGCGGTCGGTGATCTCGTCTTCGCCGAACATTGGCGGCGCTTCCGGCAACAGCGCCAGTACGTCGCGTACCAGTGCTTCCAGGCCGTTGCGCTTCTGCGCCGAGATCGGGTGCACGGACGAGAAATCGCGGCCGGCCGTGACTTCCTGCAGGAACGGCAGCAGCGCGCCCTTGTCCTTCAGACGGTCGATCTTGTTGACCACCAGCACCACCGGGATACCGGCGTCGCGCAGAACATTGAAGGCCAGGCTGTCTTCTTCGTCCCAGCGACCGGCTTCGATCACCAGCAGGCCGGCATCGACGCCTTCCAGCGAGCCGCGCGCGGCGCGGTTCATCACCCGGTTCATCGCCCGCTTCTGCACCTTGTGCAGGCCGGGGGTGTCGACCAGCACCAACTGGCCTTCCGGATAGGTGGCGATGCCCAGCAGGCGATGGCGCGTGGTCTGCGGGCGGTTGGAAACGATGCTGACCTTGGCGCCGACCAGGGCATTGGTCAGGGTCGATTTGCCCACGTTCGGGCGGCCGATGACGGCCACGCTGCCGCAATGATGGGAAGTTTGTTCGCTCACTTGGAATCCAGTTGTTCTAGGACGGCTGCAGCCGCCTGTTGTTCGGCAAGCCGCCGCGAGGCGCCTTCGCCCTCGATGCTGGCGGCCGGGTCGGCTACGTTGCAGCGTACCCGGAAGTGCTTGGCGTGGTCGTCACCGGATTCTGACACCAGTTCATACTGCGGCAACGCCTTCTGTCGGGCCTGCAGCCATTCCTGCAGGCGGGTCTTGGGATCCTTCTCGGGCCGGCCGGAGGCCGGCAGTGCCTCGATCGAAGCACTGAACCAGGGCAGTACCACCGCCCGGCAGGCCTCGAAGCCGGCATCCAGGTAGATCGCGGCCACCACGGCTTCCACCGCGTCGGCCAGGATCGAGTCGCGGCGATGACCGCCGGACTTCATTTCGCCCGGGCCCAGGGTCAGCCGCTCGCCCAGTTCCAGGGTGCGCCCGATCACCGCCAGCGCGCCTTCACGCACCAGCTCGGCACGGGCACGGGTCATCGCCCCTTCGTCAGCCTTGGGCCAACGTCGGTACAACGCCTCGGCCGCCATCATGTTGACGATGCTGTCGCCGAGGAACTCCAGGCGCTCGTTGTGCGGCGCACCGGCACTGCGATGCGTCAGCGCCTGCTTGAGCAGGGCCGGGTCGCTGAAGGCATGACCAATCAGGTCGCCACGTTGGATGAATTTACTGGGCACCGCTTCGTGTCAGGTCCTGGGAAGAATCGAATTTGCCAACCACATCGAGGTTGCCGATCAGCTGACGGCGCACTTCGTAGTTGACCTTGAGGGTCCAGCCATTGTCGCGACGGTCGAACTTCACGTTGGCCGGCTTCACATTGTCCGAGTAGTTGATGTACAGGCGCTTGAAGAACAGGTCCTGGATGCGCGCCGGCTCCATGCTGCCCACGCCCGGCTCGTTGGCCAGGCTTTTCATCGCCGAGCGCACCGCGTAGTACTCCTGGTACATCGGGAACAGCTTCATGCCGATGTAGAGGAAGAAGCCAACCACGATCAGGACCGTCAGGAACGAGGTCAGGGTCATGCCACGCTGCGTGTTCATCGTCTTCATTGCGTTCTCCCCAGATACGCGTTGGATGTGAAAATACCCGGTTGATGCCCGGTCAGTTGATGCTCGAGCCGATCCGCGACGGCTCGAAACCATCCTTGCAGAACCAGCCCTGGCAGTTCAGCCAGATCAGGAAGGCCTTGCCGCGCAGGTTCTCTTCCGGCAGCAGGCCCCAGAAACGGCCATCGTCACTGTTGTCACGGTTGTCGCCCATCACCAGGTACTTGCCGGCCGGCACGGTCCACTGGCCCTGGCCACGCGGATAGTCGGTCTCCAGCACCGTGTGGGTGCGGCCCGGCAGGTGCTCGACCAGCAGGTTGGCGCCCTCGCCCTGGCCCTTGTGGCCGGCGTAGATGCCCTTGTTGTCGTACTTCAGCGGCTCGCCGTTGAGGATCACGCCGTCGCCTTCGAAGACCACGGTGTCACCCGGCACGCCGATCACGCGCTTGATGAAATTCTCGCCCTTGGCCGGATCGTTCTCGCCATGGCCGGGGAAGTGGAACACCACCACGTCACCACGCGAGGGCTCGCCAACCGGCACGAACTTGGTGTTGCTGATCGGCAGGCGCAGGCCGTAGGAGAACTTGTTGACCAGGATGAAATCGCCGATCAGCAGGTTCGGCATCATCGAGCTGGACGGGATCTTGTACGGCTCGGCGATGAAACTGCGCACGATCAGCACGATCGCCAGCACCGGGAAGAACGCACGCGAGTAGTCCACCAGCACCGGCTCGGAATCGAGCAGGCCGGCGCGCTGGGCGCGCCGCTTGGCAAGGTACAGCTTGTCCGCGAGCAGGATCAGGCCCGAGGCCAGGGTCAGCACGACCAGGAGGATCTCAAACAGTTTCATTCAGGGTCCTTTGCAACGTCACCGGACGACCGGCCCCGCAGGGCCGGTGCGGGCTTACTTGTTGTCCATCTGCAGCACGGCCAGGAACGCTTCCTGCGGGATCTCCACGCGGCCGACCTGCTTCATGCGCTTCTTGCCTTCCTTCTGCTTTTCCAGAAGCTTCTTCTTGCGCGAAACGTCGCCACCATAGCACTTGGCCAGCACGTTCTTGCGCATGGCCTTGACCGTGGTACGGGCGATGATCTGCGAGCCGACGGCGGCCTGGATGGCCACGTCGAACATCTGGCGCGGGATCAGGTCCTTCATCTTCTCGCACAGCTCGCGGCCGCGGCGGTCGGCATGGCTGCGGTGCACGATCAGCGACAGCGCATCGACCTTGTCACCGTTGATCAGCACATCCACGCGCACGAACGGACCGGCGTCGAAGCGCACGAAGTGGTAGTCCAGCGAGGCATAGCCACGGCTGACCGACTTCAGCTTGTCGAAGAAGTCCAGCACCACTTCGGCCATCGGCAGCTCGTAGCTGATCTGCACCTGGCTGCCCAGGTAGTTGATGCCGATCTGGCTGCCGCGCTTTTCTTCGCACAGCTTGATGATGTTGCCGATGTACTCCTCGGGGGTGAGCACGTTGGCACGGATGATCGGCTCGCGGATCTCCTCGACCTGGTTCACCGGCGGCAGCTTGGCCGGGTTGTCCATGTTGATGATCGAGCCATCGGTCTTCAGGACTTCATACACCACCGTCGGCGCGGTGCTGATCAGGTCCAGGTTGTATTCGCGCTCCAGGCGCTCCTGCACGATTTCCATGTGCAGCATGCCGAGGAAACCGCAGCGGAAGCCGAAGCCCATCGCCTCGGAGCTTTCCGGCTCGAAGCGCAGCGCGGCATCGTTCAGGCGCAGCTTGTCCAGCGCTTCGCGCAGGTCCGGATAGTCCTCGGCATCGACCGGGAACAGGCCGGCGAACACGCGCGGCTGCATTTCCTGGAAGCCCGGCAGCGGCTTCGGTGCCGGGTCGCCGGCCAGGGTCAGGGTGTCGCCGACCGGCGCACCGTGCACGTCCTTGATGCTGGCGGTGACCCAGCCCACTTCACCTGCACGCAGCGCCGGCAGCACCTTGCGCTTCGGGGTGAACACGCCGACGTTGTCGACCTGGTGGTTGCGGCCGGTGGACATCACCTGCAGCTTGTCACCGGCCTTGATCTCGCCCTGCATCACGCGCACAAGCGAGACCACGCCCAGGTAGTTGTCGAACCAGGAGTCGATGATCAGCGCCTGCAGCTTCTCGGTGTCGCGCGGCTTCGGCGGCGGAATGCGGTGCACGATCGCTTCCAGCACGTCCTGCACGTTCAGGCCGGTCTTGGCACTGACCGGCACGGCGTCGGAGGCGTCAATGCCGATCACGGCCTCGATCTCGGCCTTGGCGCGCTCGATGTCGGCGGTGGGCAGGTCGATCTTGTTGATCACCGGCACCACTTCCAGGCCCTGCTCCACGGCGGTGTAGCAGTTGGCCACCGACTGCGCTTCCACGCCCTGGGCCGCATCGACCACCAGCAGCGCGCCTTCGCAGGCGGCCAGCGAGCGGCTGACTTCATAGGAGAAGTCGACGTGGCCGGGGGTGTCGATGAAGTTCAGATGGTAGGTCTGCCCGTCCTTGGCCAGGTACGGCAGCGACACCGACTGCGCCTTGATCGTGATGCCACGCTCGCGCTCGATCGGGTTGGAGTCGAGCACCTGCGCTTCCATCTCGCGGGCCTGCAGGCCACCACAGAGCTGGATGATGCGGTCGGCCAGCGTGGACTTGCCGTGGTCGACATGGGCGATGATGGAGAAGTTGCGGATGTTCCGCATCGAATCAGAAGACATAGGTGGCGGCGGCGCGCGGCGTCGTCAGGGTAACGGTCGATTATCGCATGCCCGGCGCCCGCCCGCGAAAACGGCCTCATCGGACCGGGTCCGGAACGGCCGAAGCCCCGCCGGGGCGGGGCTTCGGAGGAGAAGCAGGGGCCGCCGAAGCGGCCCCGGCAGGCCTTACTGGCCGGCCTTGACCGCTACGAACGCGCTGTTGCCGCTGCCGGTGCGTACCAGCAGCATCACCACGTCGCCCTTCTTGTAGCTGGACAGCGCACGGTTCAGCGCGTCCACGCTGCCGACCTGGGTGCTGGCCACCTGCAGGATCACCATGCCCGGAGACAGGCCCGCATCACGCGCGCCCTGGCCCTTGACCCCGGTGATGCGCACGCCTTCGCCCGATTCCAGGCCCAGCTGCTTGCGCTGCGGCGCGGTCAGGTCACTGACGTCCAGCCCCAGCAGGGCATTGGCGCCGGCCTGCGGCGCCGCATCGCTGTCGCCGGTGGCCGGGCCACGCGAACTGGCCTGCCCGTCTTCGGTCAGGGCGGTCAGGGTGGCGCTGAGGTCACGCGGCTTGCCATCGCGGATCACGCCCAGGGTGACCCGGCTGCCCGGTGCCATCGCGCCGATCAGCGGCGGCAGGTCGGACCAGCTGTTGACCGGCGCGCCGTTCACTGAGCGGATCACATCGCCGATCTTCACCCCGGCCCGGGCTGCAGCCGAATCCGGCACGATCTGGTTGACCAGGGCGCCGCGGCTGTCCGGCAGGCCCATCGCCTGCGCCTTCAGGCCGTCGATTTCCTGCACCACCGCGCCGAGCTGGCCGCGGGTGACCTTGCCGGTCTTCTTGATCTGCTCGACCGCACTCATCGCCAGGTCGATCGGGATCGCGAAGCTGATGCCCATGTAGCCGCCCGACGCGGAGAATATCTGCGAATTGATGCCGACCACTTCGCCACGGGTGTTCAGCAGCGGGCCACCGGAGTTGCCCTGGTTGATCGCCACGTCGGTCTGGATGAAGGGCACGTAACGCTGGTCCGGACCGCCGGTGCTGCGGCCGAGGGCGCTGACCACGCCGGCAGTGACCGAGTGATCGAGGCCGAACGGCGAGCCGATCGCGACCACCCACTGACCCGGCTTGAGGGAGTTGGAGTCGCCAACGCGCACGGTCGGCAGGTTCTTGCCGTCGATCTTCAGCAGTGCGACATCGTACTGCTGGTCGCTGCCCACCACTTTCGCGGTGAACTCACGGCGGTCACCCAGCTTGACCTTCACCTCGCTGGCATCGGCCACCACGTGGTAGTTGGTCAGCACATAACCATCGGGCGAGATGATGAAGCCCGAGCCCATGCCGCGGCCCTTGATGCTGGGGCCACCGTCCGGGCCGCCCGGGCCCTGCCCCGGCATCGGGAAATCCGGACCGAAGAAGCGGCGGAAGAACTCCGGCATGTCATCGCCGCCGCCCATCGGGCCCCGTGAGGCCTGGCGGTTGTTGCGGACGATGGTGGTGTCGACGTTGACCACGCCAGGCCCGACCTGTTCGACCAGATTGGTGAAGTCAGGCAGGCCCGTGACCAGCGGCTGGGCCTGCGCCCGCGGCGCGGCGGCCGGCGCGGCCTGGGTCTGGGCGGCCGGAGCCGGGGCCTGCGCGCAGGCCATCAACGGCAGGGTCAGGGCCAGCAGGCCCATGGCCTGCGTGCGGAGTCGGGGAGTCATCGGACGGCAACCTCCGGATCGGATGGAAAGAGGAATACGGGCCCCGCCGACGGCGGGGCATGAAAGCGCCCGGCTCAGTCGCGCGGGCGCGGCGGCACCGGCAGGTCGTCCTGCAGGCGCGGCTCGAACGGGTAGAACGCCGCGCCCCCGGCATGGGCCGGGAAGCTCGCATTGAGCGCGCCGCCGGCAGCGGGCGCCAGGCTGGAGCGCGGCCACGGTCGCGCCTGCAGGCCACCGACCTCACCGAACGGCATGTTGCGGCTGGCATTGGCCGGCACGGTCGGGGTCAACGGTGCCTGTGCGGCGGCCACAGCGCGTTGCGGCATGTCCTCACGCTGGGCGGCACGCGCGGCCTGCTGGCTGCGGGTAACGCTGGCGCGACGGGTGTCCTGGCGACGGCTGGACGCAGCCATGGCCACTGCCGGTACACCGGCCACGGCCATTGCGGCGCTATCCACCGAAGCTTCGGTCACCGGACCCGGCGTCGTCGGTGCCGGCGCGAGTTCGGCCTGGCTGGCGATCACCTGCGGTGCCGACGGCTCGCCCGGGGTGGCCTCCTTCAGCTTCTCACCGCCCATGAACAGGGCCACCGCCGCCACCGATGCGGCCAGTGCGGCGCCACCGCCCCAGGCCCGCCAACCACTACGGCGTACCTGACGACGCGGCTCGGCCTGCGGCGCCGGTTCGGCGGCGATGGCGGCGGCCACGGCCGCGCTGAAGCCGGCCGGCGCCAGCGCCGAGGCCTGTCCGCGCATCACGTCGCCCAGCAGCTGCCAGCGTTCCTGGCAGCCGGCCAGCTCGGGGTCGTGCTCCATCCGGCGCAGCAGGAAGCGCGCTTCATCGGCGCCCAGCTCGCCATCGACCAGGGCCGACAGCTGCTCGCGATGGCGCTGGTCCAGGCGCTGCCCGGCGGGCGATTGGTGGTTCTGCGATTCGTTGAACGGATTACTGGTCATACGCGGCTCTTCTCACGGGTGGCGCTGCCGATGTCCAACAGCGGCCGGAGTTCGGTGTCGATCGCCTCGCGCGCCCGGAAGATCCGTGAGCGCACGGTGCCGATCGGGCACCCCATTTTCTGCGCGATATCCTCGTAACTCAGGCCTTCCACCTCGCGCAGGGTGATCGCCAACCGGAGCTCTTCCGGCAGCGCGTTGACGGCCTTCATTACCGTCTGTTCCAGTTCCTGGCGCATCAACTCGCGTTCGGGCGTGTCGGTGTCGCGCAGGCGCGTCCCGCTGTCGAACTGTTCGGCATCACCGATGTCGATGTCATCGGTCGGCGGTCGGCGATTGTGTGAAGCCAGGTAGTTTTTGGCGGTATTCACGGCGATTCGATGCAACCAGGTTGAGAACTGGGCATCGCCACGGAAACTTCCGATCGCGCGGTAGGCACGGATGAAAGTGTCCTGGGCGACGTCCTGACATTCGCTCCAGTCGGCGATGTAGCGACCGACAAGGGCCACCACGCGATGCTGGTACTTGCGCACCAGGACATCGAACGCGGCGCTCTCGCCGTGCTGCACGCGCCGGACCAGTTCCAGATCCAGCTCCTGAGGTGTATCAACATCGGCCATGAGGGGCCGCACTCCTGTCAGCCCAACCGACGTCGGGCAATGAGACTGCCAATCCCGGGAAAAGTTCAGTCGCCGATCACCTGGCGCCGCACCAGCTTTTAACCACCGTTCCGTTAGCGTTCCGGTCCACGGCCATGGATCCGGGGTCGCCACTCCCCTGCTATTGGGATTTGACGCGGGGGAAACAACCTCTGGATCATAGCCGCTTCTCCATACACAACCGGATGGAACGTCCATGCTCTCAGGCTTCGATGGTCTCCGCTTCAGCCACTGGCACCCCGAGATCCGCGACGACGGCGTGGTGGTTCTCTCCCTGGATCGTCAGGACAGCAGCGTCAACGCCATGTCGCAGGACGTGCTGCTGGAACTGGGCGACCTGCTCGAGCGCATTGCGCTGGACCCGCCCAAGGGCGTGGTGATCCAGTCGCTGAAGAAGGCCGGCTTCATTGCCGGTGCGGACCTGAAGGAGTTCCAGGAGTTCGACCGCCGCGGCACCGTCAACGACGCCATCCGCCGCGGCCAGGCCACTTACCAGAAGCTGGCCGAGCTGCCCTGCCCGACCGTGGCGGCCATCCACGGCCACTGCCTGGGCGGCGGCACCGAACTGGCACTGGCCTGCCGCTACCGCGTGGCCTCCAATGACAGCAGCACCCGCATCGGCCTGCCGGAAACCCAGCTGGGCATCTTCCCCGGCTGGGGCGGCAGCGCGCGCCTGCCGCAGTTGGTCGGTGCGCCGGCAGCGATGGACATGATGCTGACCGGCCGCACCTTGTCGGCCTCGGCCGCGCGTGGCATCGGCCTGGTCGACAAGGTGGTGGCGCCGGCGGTGGTGCTCGACACCGCCGTGGCGCTGGCGCTGTCCGGCACCACCCGCCCGTTCAAGCAGCGCGCGACGGCCTGGGCCACCAACACCTGGCTGGCACGCACTTTGCTGGCACCGCAGATGGTCAAGCAGGTCGCACGCAAAGCCAAGAAGGACCAGTACCCGGCGCCCTACGCGCTGATCAGCACCTGGCAGCGCAGCGGCGGCAAGCCGATCCAGGCGCGCCTGGATGCCGAACGCCGCGCAGTGGTGAAGCTGGCCAGCACGCCGACCGCGCGCAACCTGATCCGCATCTTCTTCCTGACCGAGCGCCTGAAGGGCCTGGGCGGCGGTGACTCCGGCATCCGCCACGTGCACGTGGTCGGCGCCGGCGTGATGGGCGGCGATATCGCCGCGTGGGCGGCCTACAAGGGCTTCGAGGTGACGCTGCAGGACCGCGAGCAGCGCTTCATCGACCCGGCCATGGAACGCGCACAGGCGCTGTTCGCCAAGAAGGTGCGCGACGAGAGCAAGCGCCCCGCCGTGGCCGCGCGCCTGCGTGCCGATCTGGAAGGCAACGGCGTGGCCGAGGCCGACCTGGTGATCGAAGCGATCATCGAGAACCCGGAAGCCAAGCGTGCGCTGTACCAGACGCTCGAACCGAAGATGAAGCAGGACGCGCTGCTGACCACCAATACCTCGTCGATTCCGCTGGTGGAACTGCGCGACCACATCCAGCGCCCGGCGCAGTTCGCTGGCCTGCACTATTTCAACCCGGTGGCGCAGATGCCGCTGGTGGAGATCATCCATCACGACGGCATGGCGCCGGAGACCGAGCGCCGCCTGGCCGCGTTCTGCAAGGCGCTGGGCAAATTCCCCGTGCCGGTGGCCGGCAGCCCGGGCTTCCTGGTCAACCGCGTGCTGTTCCCGTACATGCTGGAAGCCGCCACCGCGTATGCCGAGGGCATTCCGGGCCCGGTGATCGACAAGGCCGCAGTGAAATTCGGCATGCCGATGGGCCCGATCGAACTGATCGACACCGTGGGCCTGGACGTGGCCGCAGGCGTCGGCCGCGAACTGGCGCCGTTCCTGGGCCTGCAGATTCCGGCCGCACTGCAGACGGTGGAACCGGACAAGCGTGGCAAGAAGGACGGCCAGGGCATCTACACCTGGGAAAACGGCAAGCCGAAGAAGCCGGACGTGGCCAGCGATTACCAGGCCCCGGCCGATCTGGAGGACCGCCTGATCCTGCCGCTGTTGAACGAGGCCGTGGCGTGCCTGCACGAGGGCGTGGTGGCCGATGCGGACCTGCTGGATGCGGGCGTGATCTTCGGTACCGGTTTCGCCCCGTTCCGCGGCGGTCCGATCCAGCACATCCGCGCAGTGGGAGCCGATGCGATCGTCGAGCGGTTGAAGGCGCTGCAGCAGCGCCACGGCGACCGTTTCGCCCCGCGCCCGGGCTGGGACAACCCCGCCCTGCGCGAACCAGTGGTTTGAGTTTATCGGCCGGGCCTGCGGCCCGGCACCCGCAGAGGCAACCGCCGAAGCAAAAGCAAAAGCCAGAGCCAGAGCCAGAGCAACAGCCGGCTCTGGCTTTTCTGTTTGTTGGGCGGGGCGGTGTGGGCAGGCAGGACACGCCGTAAACCCATCCCTGGGGGCTCGATGGCGCCATCCATGGCGCCAACGGTCCTGCCTGCCCACACCGCCCCACCTCTGACAGATTCCGATGGCTGTTGGTAGGTGTTGACCTTGGTCGACACGGTAGATCCACGCCATGCGTGGATGAGCGCTGCAAGGCCTGTCGATCTGTCGGGGTCGAATCCCGTTGCTACGCAACGGGCTCTGATCCCTTCGTGGAATTCGCGCAGTGTAAGACCGATCCCTGCTACTGCACTTCCCCCAGCAACGCCTGCAACCCCGGCAGCCACTGCTTGCCCGGATGGCGTACCAGCCACAGCGTGCGCTGCAGGGCGGGCAGCGGGGTCTCGAGCACGCGCAGGCGGCCCAGCGCCAGCGGCTCTTCCAGCGCATGGCGCGAGAGGCAGGCCAGGCCGAGGCCGGCGATGGCGGCCTGCTTGATCGCTTCGGTATTGCCCAACTGCAGGGTCTGGGCGAAGCCGCGCAGGTGCGGCAGCAGCGCCTGTTCGACGGCTTCGCGGGTGCCGGAGCCGGGCTCGCGCAGCAGCCAGCGGGCGCGGCTCAGTTCATCCAGCGACCAGCGCGCGGGGGCATCGGCGGCGGCGACGATCACCAGCGGATCCTGCTGCCAGGCGGTCACCTGCAGGCCGCGTTCGTGACACGGGCCTTCGATCAGGCCGGCGTCGACGTCCAGGCGCTGCACGGCGGCGACAACGCCGGCACTGTTGTCGATGCGCAGATCAACCTCGGCCTGTGGCGCCTGGCGCAGCAGTTCGGCGATGCGTGGCGGCAGCAGGTAATTGCCGATGGTGGTACTGGCCGCCAGCACCAGCCGCAGCGGCGCGCCCTGCGACGGGTCGCCGCCGGCGGCCAGTTGCCGCTCCAGGTCAGCGGCGTTGACCAGCAAGGTACGCGCCGGCTCCAGCAGTGCGCGGCCGTGGCCGTTCAGCGCCAGGCGGCGGCCGATGCGGTCGAACAGCGGGGTACCGAAGTGGGCTTCCAACTCCTGCAGGGCGGCGCTGCTGGCCGATTGCGAAAGCGCGATGGCCTGGCCGGCGGCGGTAGTGCTGCCGTGATCGGCGATGGCGACGAAGACCTGCAGCTGGCGCAAGGTCAGGCGCATGGCACTTACCTTCTTTATGGGTAGGTTTCACCCATATTATTCGTTTTACAGGTAATCGTCTCAGGCGCACGCTTGCCCCATCTCTCCAGCGCTGCCCGTGCCATGAACGCCCCCGCCCTCTCCCCCTGGTCC
>NZ_VMBJ01000073.1:0-11852 GCF_010608305.1 Stenotrophomonas sp. AS012628
CAGGACCGTTGGCGCCATGGATGGCGCCATCGAGCTTACAAGGACGTACTTGCGGCGTGTCCTGCACGCCCATGCCCTCCGCCTCTCCGACGTATCATGAAGGCGCTGCTTCTGCTTTGGCTCTGGCTTCAAAAAGCGGGCCGGCGGGCCGCAGGCCCGCCAGCGAACACCTCACCCCGCCACGATGTACTGCTGCAGCTGATCCAGCTCGCGCCGCTGCGCATCGATCACCGATTTCACCAGGTCGCCGATGGAGATCACCCCCAGCACCTGCGCCCCCTCCACCACCGGCAGGTGGCGGATGCGGTAATCGGTCACCAGTTGCAGGCAGTGCTCTACCTGTTCGCCCGGCGAGACCGTCACCACCTTCGCCGTCATGATCTCGGCCACCGCCGTATCCCGCGACGAACGATCACGCAGCACGATCTTGCGTGCGTAATCGCGCTCCGAAAGGATCCCGACCAGCCGCGGCCCGTCCATCACCAGCACCGCGCCAATGCCCTTTTCCGCCATCAACCGGATCGCATCGATCACCGCCGCATCCGGCGCGACCGCATGTACTTCAGGAGACTTGCCGTCCAACAGTTGCCGTACCGTGGTCATCTGCCTGCCCTCCGAGGGTGGGTTGCAGGGCCGAGTCTGCCACGGTGGATGCTAGCCACGCGTCAACCAGGTACAACGGGCGCTGCTTGGATTCCTCGTACAGCCGTCCCAGGTACTCACCGATCAGGCCCAGGGCGATCAACTGCACCCCGCCCAGGAACAGGATCACCGCCATCATCGTCGGCCAACCCGCCACCCGGTCACCGTACAGGGCCGCCTTGGCGATCACCCATACACCGAATACGAAAGCAACCGCCGCCGTGGCCAGGCCCATGTAGGTCGCCGCCCGCAGGGGAACGGTCGAGAACCCGGTGATACCTTCCAGCGCGAAGTTCCACAGCCGCCAAAGGCTGAACTTGCTGGAGCCGGCCACGCGCGCGTGGCGGTGGTAGGGCACGGCAATCCGCTTGAATCCGACCCAGCTGAAAAGACCCTTCATGAAGCGATGGCGTTCACGCATCTCGCGCAGCGCGCTCAGCGCGCGCGGCGACAGCAGGCGGAAGTCACCGGTATCGGCAGGGATCGGCGTGCGTGAGAGGCGACCGATCACCCGGTAGAACGCCGCCGCCGTGGCGCGCTTGATCCAGGCCTCGCCGTCGCGGGCCATGCGCGTGCCATAGATGTTGTCATGCCCTTCGCGCCAGCGCGCAACGAACTGCGGCACCAGTTCCGGCGGGTCCTGGCCATCGGCGTCCAGGATCATCGCTGCGCCTTCGCGCACCAGATCCAGGCCGGCAGTCAGCGCGGCCTCCTTGCCGAAATTGCGCGACAGCTTCAACGCCGATACGCGCGCGTCGCCCTGCGCCAATCCTGCGATCACCTGCCAGGTCCCGTCGTGGCTGCCGTCGTCCACATACAGGATGTGACCATCGATGTCGGGCATTCCGTCCAGCACGGCACACAGGCGGGGATGCAGGCACGGCAGCGCCTGCTCCTCGTTGTAGGCGGCGATGACGAAAGTAAGGCGTTCGCGATTCATGCCCGGATTGTACGTTGCCTGCAGGCGCATGGCCTGCCGCCTCGTGGGCATGTGCCCTCAATCTTCCGAGAGGTATGCCGCGCCGCCCAGCTGCCGTGCCTGGCGCTGGATCCATGCCGCGCGCCGCTGCACGTACGGCCCTGGCTTGGCCGCGTTGTAGCGTCGCGGTGCCGGCAACACCGCCGCCAGCCGCGCACTCTCGGCCGGACTCAACCGGGCCGCGTCCTTGCCCCAGAACGTCTGTGCCGCTGCCTGCGCGCCATATACGCCATCGCCGAACTCGGCGATGTTGGCGTACATCTCCAGGATGCGTTCCTTCGGCCACAGTGCTTCGATCAGCACCGTGTACCAGACTTCCAGGCCCTTGCGCACCCAGCTGCGGCCCTGCCAGAGGAACAGGTTCTTGGCGACCTGCTGGCTGATCGTGCTGGCCCCCCGCAGGCGCCCGCCCTTGGCGTTGTGGTCGCGGGCCTTCTCGATGGCCTGCAGGTCGAAGCCGTTGTGGTCGGGAAAGCGCTGGTCCTCTGCGGCCACCAACGAGATCGGCAGGCTCGCTGCCATCTGGTCCAGGTCGCGCCACTGGTAGTGCAGGCGATAGGACCAGTCGGCCTCGCCCAAGGCCTCGCCATAGCGCCACAGCATGACCGTGGATACCGGCGGGTCGATGAACCGCAGCACCAGTACCTGCAGGCAGCTGAAAGCGGCCAGCAGCAGCGGCAGCCAGAGCAGCCGTTTCCAGCGCCAGCGCCTGCGGCGCGGGACTTCCGCGATGGCCTCCACCTTGTGCTGCTCTCCCCCTGCCCCCATTACTGGTGCATCCTTCTTCTATCTGGTTGTCGGCGCATTATCCGGCAACCGCCCTCGTTTACGCGCGATGTGAGCCGATGACCGCCAACCCCGATTCCCTGATCCGCTTCCTGCTTCCCGACGCTGGCGTCCGTGGCGTCCACGTGCGCCTGCAGGCCACCTGGCAGGAGATCCTGTCCCACGCCGAGTACCCGGATACCGCCGCCGAACTGCTCGGCGAGGCCTGCGTGGCCTCGGCGCTGTTCACCGGCCACACCAAGATCGATGGCCGCCTCTCGATCCAGCTGCGCAGCAGCACCGCCCTGCGCACCCTGTTCGCCGAGTGCACCGCCGCCGGTACCCTGCGCGGCATCGCCCAGCTCAGCGAGGGCGCCGATGCGCCGCGCGACCTGTCCCGCCTGGGTGATGACGCCCTCCTCGCGATCACCATCGAGAACCCGGGCCTGGACCCGCGCGAGCCGCAGCGCTACCAGAGCCTGGTCGCGCTGACCGCACCGGAGCTGGACGAGGCCTTCGAGGATTACTTCCGCCAGTCCGAGCAGCTGCCGACCCGCCTGCTGCTGGCCGCCGACCGCAATGGCGCCGCCGGCCTGCTGCTGCAGAAGCTGCCGGGCGACGAGGGTGACGAGGACGGCTGGGCGCGTGCCAGCGCCCTGTTCGAGACTCTGGGCAAGGCCGAGCTGCTGGCGACCCCGGCCGAGCAGCTGCTGCACCGCCTGTTCCACGAAGAGAAGCCGGAACTGATGGGCGACAAGCCGTTGTCCTTCGCCTGCTCCTGTTCCCGCGAGCGGGTCGCATCGATGCTGCAGTCGCTGGGCGAGGACGAGGCCCGTGCCGCGGCCGTGGACACCGGCGCCGTCGAGGTCCGTTGCGAATTCTGCGGGCGGGAGTATCACTTTCCTTTGACGGAGTTCGGCATACTGTTCCACGGTGCCGAGGGGACTGTACCGGCGCCTGAACGGCTTCAGTAAACGGCTGGTCTTGCATCTGGGGGGATCAAGGCTTGTTAAGAATTCATAAACACCCTAGGATCAAGTTCCCGTCTCTACGGGAACTTCCGTTGTCCCTCCCTGTCTGAACTGGTCCGATGCGTACCTTCCTGCGTCTACCGCTGGCCCTGCTGATCGCCCTTGGCGCGATCACGGGCGTGCACGCGCAGAGCAAGGACACCCGGACCGTGCTGCCGGTGTGGAACAAGGGCAGCGGCAAGGTCGAGGCCCTGCTGTACCTGGAGCCCACGGGTGAACAGGCCGCCGGCGCCCGCTGGCACTTCGGCCGCAACTCGCTGGATGCGGCCTTCGGCCTGTCCTCCGGCGATTCACTGGGCCTGCTCTGCAACAGCAGCAGCGGGACCAGCATGAGCGGCCTAGCCAGTCATTGCATGCTGGCCAGCCTGGGTGACGACGACGACCTCAACAGCCGCCGCTTCACCGGCACCGCCGCGCTGAACCGCGGCAACAGCCGCCTCGGCATCACCGCGGGTACCGGCCGTGAAACGCTGCCGGCGTGGCTGTCCGGCCCGAACAAGACACCCTCGCTGCGCGCCGAGCAGAACGACCTGACCGTATTCGCGCAGAAGAACATCGGCCGCGAGGGTTTTGTCTCGATTGCCGGTACCTACGCCAAGGCCCGCCTGGTACCGCTGGCCGACGCCGCGCCGTCCATCGTCGACCGCTGGGACAGCAAGAGCCTGAGCATCGGCGCCGGCTACGGCAACTTCACCGGCAGCATCATCGGCCGCGTGATCGACGTACCGGGCAAGCCCGGCAAGTGGGAAGGCCTGGGCATCGGCCTGACCTGGCGTACCCCGTGGTCCGGCCAGCTTACCGTTGGCGCCGAGAACGTGATCAGCCGCGGCAAGAATCCGTTCTCCCCACGCAATGAAAGCAACGACGACGGCACCGTGCCGTACGTGCGTTACGAACAGGATCTCTGACCCCACCACGCGGGTCTTCCTGCAGTGACTCCTCCCGGGCGCCGAAAGGCGCCCGTTGCGTATGCGCGATCGTGATACACGTCAAGCGCTTTTCGACGAATTGGATACCGCGCAATTCATGTCGACATACTGCGATACACATCAATGGAAACTTTTTTCATCACTTTGCGCTAACAAACGAGACACGGTGATCGCACATGCAATTCAAGCCATTGATTTTGTGCATTAATTTTCATTTTTACCAAAATCACAGACTTGATTAACACAGCTTTAATTCTTGGCGAACGCCCGCTACTATCGGCTCAGCCCTTGCGATTTGGGAGCGCTTTTCGCTCCCCCGCCGGGCATTAACCCAGCCAAGATTTCTTGGAGAGAGAGAGCCAATGAATTTCCAGTCCAACAAGCTGCGCGATGCCGTTCTGGTCGCGCTCGTTGCCGGTGTGGCGTCCACTGCCACCGCCCAGGCCCAGGAAGCGACCAACCTTGACCGCATCTCGGTCACGGGTTCGCGCATCAAGAGCACCGACATCGAAACCTCGCAGCCGGTCCTGAGTCTGACCCGCGCCGACATCGACAAGCAGGGCGTGACCTCGGTCGCCGACATCCTGCAGCGCGTTGCCGCCAACGGCGCCGCCCTGAACCGTACCTACAACAACGGCGGTGACGGTTCGGCCGGCGTCAGCCTGCGCAACCTGGGTTCCGAGCGCACCCTGGTGCTGGTCAATGGCCGTCGCTGGACCACCGGCCTGGATGGCAGCGTCGACCTGAACACCATCCCGACCGCGATGATCGAGCGCATCGACGTCCTGAAGGACGGTGCATCGACCATCTACGGTTCGGACGCGATCGCCGGCGTGGTGAACATCATCACCAAGCAGAACTTCGATGGCGCGGAAGCCAACTTCTACAAGGGCCAGTACAGCGCCGGTGACGGCGACCGCGAAGCGGCCGACTTCACCCTCGGCACCACCACGGATCGCGCGTCGCTGGTGCTCGGCGTGTCCTACGTCAACGAAAAGGCCGTGATGGCCGGCGATCGCAAGATCTCCGCCGGCGGCCCGCCGTTCTTCAGCGGCCAGAGCAGCACCGGCATTCCGGGTTCGTATCTGCGCAATGACGAGCGTTACATCATCCTCAACGGCGTGGAAACGCCGTTCGATCCCAATGTTCACGGCTACAACACCGCGCCGGACAACTACCTGCTGACCCCCAACGAGCGCACCTCGCTGTTTGCGGTGGGTTCTTACAACGTTACTGACAACATCACCTTCCGTACCGAGGCGATGTACAACGAACGCAAGTCCGAGCAGCTGCTGGCCGCCATGCCGGTCACTGGCATGGACCTGAGCGCGGGCAGCATGTACAACCCATACGGTGTTGAGCTGGAAGGTGTCGCACGCCGCTTCAACGAAACCGGTGGACGCTCGTTCAACCAGAACGTCAAGAACTGGCACTTCTACGGTGGTTTCGAGGGCTTCTTCGAATTTGCCGACCGCAATTTCGACTGGGATGTCGGCTACCGCTACGACAAGACCGACCAGAACGATCTGACCTACGGCCTGTTCAACAAGCAGCGTCTGGCCGAGGCATATGGTCCCTCGGCGATCCGCGATGGCAAGGCTGTATGTCTCGACTCCACCGGCGCGATCATTGCGGGCTGCGCCCCGATCAACCCGCTGGGTGGGATGGGCTCGATCTCGCAGGAGGCACTGGATTACACCTCGTTCACCGCGCATGACTCCGCAAGTCTGGTGTCCAAGGGCTATTACGCCAACATCTCCGGCGAGATCGTGCAGCTGCCGGCTGGTGCATTGGGCTTCGCAGCTGGTTACGAATATCGCAAGGAAACCGGTCAGTTCGATCCGGACGCCTTCATCGCCTCTGGCCTGAGCACCGGCAACGGAGCATCGCCCACCAAGGGTAGCTATGACCTGGACGAGTTCTTCCTGGAACTGTCGATCCCGGTGCTGGCTGACCTGCCAGGCGCCAAGCTGCTCGACTTCAGCGCAGCAACCCGCTACTCGAAGTACAGCAACTTCGGCAACACCACCAACAACAAGTTCGGTTTCCGCTGGAAGCCGATCGACGACCTGATGGTGCGTGGTAACTACTCGGAAGGCTTCCGCGCCCCGAGCATCAACAACCTGTATCGCGGCGATGCTGACTCGTTCGAGAGCTACATCGATCCCTGCTCCTCAACGTCTGGTCGCCGTACCGGCGCTATCGCTGCCCAATGTGCGGCAGAGGGCGTGCCGATCGGCTTCGTTCAGCCGGGCGCTGGCAGTGGTGCGAAGCAGACTCCTGAGCCGTTCACCTGGCAGGCCAACCCGAACCTGAAGCCGGAAACCTCGACCAGCAAGACGCTGGGCCTGGTATGGAGCCCGAGCTTCGTGCAGGGTCTGAACGTGACCCTGGACTGGTGGCAGATCAAGATCGAGGACGCCATCACCCGTCCGGCCATCCAGGACATCATGGATCGTTGCTATGGCGGCACCGCGCAGGAGCAGGCAGCCAACTGTGGCCTGATCACGCGTGACCCGAACTACGGCAGCACCAACCAGCGTTACACCATCACCAACGTCGACATGCCGCTGCAGAACCTGGCGTCGTACAAGGTGGAAGGTTGGGATCTGGGCATCCTGTACAAGCTGCCGGAAACTTCGATCGGCCAGTTCACCATCACTCTGGACGGCACCTACCTGTCCAAGTGGGATACCAAGTCGACTCAGGATGCTCCGATCGAGGGTCGCCAGGGACGCTATCTCGACCAGGATCCGTACTGGCGCATCCGTTCCAATCTGTATGTCGACTGGTCCTACGGGGACTTCGGGGTCAACTACGGCATTCGTTACAAGTCCGGCATGACCGAACTGTGCCCGTTTGATCCAGTCAAGGAACCGGAAACCTTCGCATACTGCTCTGATGGCGCGAAGGGAACGAACCACATTGGTGCCACGACTTACCACGACATCCAGTTCCGCTACAACACGCCGTGGAAGGGCACCATCATGGTCGGCCTGAACAACGCGTGGGACAAGAGCCCGCCGGTTTCGTACTACACCTCGTACAACATGTTCGACCCGCAGTACGACCTGCCGGGCCGCTACATGTACATGCAGTACAAGCAGAAGTTCTGATCGATCCACTGATCAGCTGATGCAGCAACGGCCCCGCAAGGGGCCGTTGTTTTTTTGTGCGCTCCAGGTTGCGGCAGCACCAACGGAAAAGGCCGCGGCATTGCCGCGGCCTTTCTGTACTCAACGCAGCAACAACGCTCAACCGTTCGGAATCAGCGTCTCGATGAGATGCTCGACATAGGCTTCGAAATCCTCGCGCGCCTGCTTGGGCTGCTGCAGCTGCAGGGACAGCTGCAGGAAGCCGACATAGGCGGCGTAGGCCAGGCGTGCGCGATGGCGTGCATCGGTCGAGCTGAGCCCTGCCTGGCGGAACGAGGCGATCAGATAGTCGAGGCGGCGCTGCGACACGCGGTCGATCACCGGCCGCACCATCGGATGGTCCAATGCCTTCAGCAGCTCGCTGTAGATGATGTGCGGCTGCACTTCATGCGCCACCATCTGGAACAGCTGGCGCAGGCGCACGCGCGGGTCCGGTACGTCTTCCAGGCTGCCGAACACCTGTTCCTGTTCGAACAGTTCCCAGCGTTCCAGCGCGGCCTGCAACAAGGCGTCACGCGAGGGGAAATGCCAATAGAAACTGCCCTTGGTCACGCCGAGTCGCCGCGCCAGCGGTTCCACCGCAACGGCGCCTACGCCTTGTTCAGCAATCAGGTCGAGGGCCGCCTGGGCCCAGTCTTCGGCACTCAGGCGGCTGTTGCGGCCGGCGCGCGGTTCGCCGGCGGAAGCGTCAGGTTGATTCATGGGCTGATTTAACCATACGCCGGGGTTCGTTGCAGTACGCCGTTGCGGTCGAAACCGTCAAAGGCCTCTCCTGCAGGCCTGTCGCACTGCACCATACGATGCAGTATTGACTTCCCTCGCAGGCGATCCATACTAGCAAGTATGGTTACGTCCCCTACTCCCGCTGCGTTCCATGACCTGCGCCTGGAGGCGGCCCATGGCGCCCGCCTCGCCGCCACTGCCAGCGACCACGGTCGCCGTGGCCGGGTGCTGTTCGCGCACGGCTTCGGCCAGACCCGTCATGCCTGGAATGCCACCGCGCGTGCCCTGTCTGCAGCCGGCCTGCAGACCCTGGCTTATGACGCACGCGGCCACGGCGATTCGGACTGGAATGCCGCCGACCTGCCCTACCACGGCGAACAGTTCGCCGATGACCTGATCGTGCTGGCCGGCGAGCAGCCGCGCCCGCCGGTGCTGGTCGCAGCCTCGATGGGCGGCCTGTTCGGCCTGCTGGCCGAATCGCGCTGGCCGGGCCTGTTCTCGGCGATGGTGCTGGTCGACATCACCCCGCGTTGGGATACCGCCGGTGTTGAACGCATCCTGGCCTTCATGACCGCCCATCCCGACGGCTTCGCCTCGCTCACCCAGGCCGCCGACGTGATCTCGGCCTACATGCCGCACCGCCCGCGCAAATCCGAGCAGTCGCTGCGCGCCCTGCTGCGCGAGGACGGCCATGGCCGCTGGCGCTGGCACTGGGATCCGCGACTGGTGGCCGAACTGGCCCGCGACAGCGAGCAGCACCAGGATGCACTGGCCGAGGCCGCGCGGCAGGTGAAGTGCCCGCTGCTGCTGGTCAGCGGCGGCCGCAGCGACCTGGTCACGCCGCAGACCGTGGCCGAATTCCTGGCGTTGGCGCCGCACGCGCGCCATGTACAGCTGCCGCAGGCCACGCACATGGTCGCCGGCGATGACAACGACGCCTTTACCGCTACTGTGTTGGACTATCTGGACGTGTTGCCCGCAGCAGACGCTGCGGCTTCGTCCGCCACAAACGAGCACGTCACCGGAGCACGCTCATGAGCATCGTTCTTCCCTTCCTCGCCCTGCTGCTGGCAGGCGCGTTCGTCGCCTACCACCGCATGCGGCTGGTTACCTGGACGCTGATCAGCGTGGCCCTGCTGGCCGCCTGCTGGTTCATTCCCTACGTCAACCAGACCGCCACGATCGTCGCGGCCGCCGTGCTTGCCGTCATCGCCGTGCCGCTGCTGCTGCCGTTCATCCGCAAGCCGCTGCTGACCGGCCCGATGATGAAGGTGTTCCGCAAGGTGCTGCCGCCGCTGTCGCAGACCGAGCGCATCGCGCTGGAAACCGGCTCGGTCGGCTTCGAGGGCGAACTGTTCACCGGTGATCCGGACTGGAACATCCTGCTCAACTATCCCAAGCCGCAGCTGACCGCCGAAGAACAGGCCTTCCTCGATGGCCCGGTGGAAGAGCTGTGCACCATGGTCAACGACTGGGAAATCACCCACGTCCATGCCGATCTGCCGCCGGAGCTGTGGGCCTTCATCAAGAAGAACAAGTTCTTCGGCATGATCATCCCGAAGGAATACGGCGGCCTGGGCTTCTCCGCACTGGCCCACCACAAGGTGATCCAGAAGCTGGCCTCGGTGTCTTCGGTGGTCAGCTCCACCGTCGGCGTGCCGAACTCGCTGGGCCCGGGTGAACTGCTGGTGCATTACGGCACCCAGGAGCAGAAGGACCAGTACCTGCCGCGCCTGGCCGATGGTCGCGAGGTGCCCTGCTTCGGCCTGACCGGTCCGTTCGCCGGTTCCGACGCCACCTCCATTCCGGACTACGGCATCGTCTGCAAGGGCGAGTGGAACGGCGAGCAGGTGCTCGGCGTCAAGCTGACCTTCGACAAGCGCTACATCACCCTGGCGCCGGTCGCATCGCTGATCGGCCTGGCCTTCCGCATGTACGACCCGGATGGCCTGATCGGCGATACCCGCGACATCGGCATCACCCTGGGCCTGCTGCCGCGCGACACCGCCGGTGTTGAAATCGGCCGTCGCCACTTCCCGCTGAACTCGACCTTCCAGAACGGTCCGATCCGCGGCAAGGACGTGTTCATTCCGCTGACCCAGCTGATCGGTGGCGCAGCCATGGCCGGCAAGGGCTGGAACATGCTCAACGAGTGCCTGGCCGTGGGCCGCTCGATCACGCTGCCGTCCACCGCCAGTGGCGGTGCCAAGGCCGGTGCCGCCGTCACCGGCGCCTACGCACGCATCCGCAAGCAGTTCGGCCTGTCGGTCGGCCGCTTCGAGGGCGTGGAAGAAGCGCTGGCCCGCATCGGCGGCAAGGCCTACAAGATCAGCGCGCTGTCGCAGGCCACCGCCGCGGCGGTCGACCGTGGTGACGTGCCGTCGGTGCCGTCGGCGATCGCCAAGTACCACTGCACCAACATGAGCCGCGAGGTGATCTCGGACATGATGGACGTGATCGGCGGCAAGGGCATCATCCTGGGGCCGCGCAACTTCGCCGGCCGCAGCTGGCAGGCCGCGCCGATCGCGATCACCGTGGAAGGCGCCAACATCATGACCCGCAGCCTGCTGATCTTCGGCCAGGGTGCGATCCTCTGCCACCCGTGGGTGCTGAAGGAAATGAAGGCCGCGCAGGATCCGGACACCCGTGCCGGCCTGCAGGAGTTCGACCGCAGCCTGTTCGGCCACATCCGCTTCGGTATCTCCAATGCCGTGCGTTCGTTCTGGTTCGGCCTGACCGGCGCGCGCTTCGGCGCCGCCCCGGGCGACGCCTATACCCGCCGCTACTTCCGCAAGCTGGACCGTTACTCGGCCAACCTGGCGCTGATGGCCGACATCTCGATGATGACCCTCGGCGGCAAGCTGAAGTTCAAGGAATCGCTGTCCGGCCGCCTGGGCGATGTGCTGAGCCACGTCTACATGACCAGCGCCATGCTCAAGCGCTACCACGACGAAGGCGCACCGCAGGCCGACCAGCCGCTGCTGGCCTGGGCCTTCCATGACAGCGTGCACAAGATCGAGGAATCGCTGTCGGCGGCCCTGCGCAACTTCCCGATCCGTCCGATCGGCTGGCTGATGTGGGCGCTGATCTTCCCGCTGGGCCGTCGTGCCGAGGCTCCGGGCGACCGTCTGAGCCGCCGCGTCGCCGCCCTGCTGATGGCGCCGAACGAAGCGCGTGATCGTCTGGCCAGCGGCGTGTTCCTGACCCCGTGCGAGAACAACCCGGGTGGCCGCATCAACAGCTACCTGAGCAAGGCGATCATGGCCGAGCCGGTGGAGCGCAAGTTCCTCAAGGCGCTGAAGAGCAAGGGCATCGAAGCGCTGGACTTCAAGGCCCAGCTGGACGAAGCCGTGGCCGAGGGCGTGATCACCCAGGACGAGCGCAGCCTGCTGGAAGAGCTGCGCACGCTGACCCTGGACACCATCACCGTGGACGATTTCGACACCCACGAGCTGCGCGCGGCCAGCTACTACGACCGCCAGCACAAGGATCCGCATTCGCAGGCGGCCTGATCGCCCACGACACGCGTTGCCTTCGACGGCGGGCCTCGGCCCGCCGTCGTTCTATCCGCCGACCGGAAACCGCTCATGTCCACGCCCCTGCTTTCGCTCTACCGCCGCCTGCAGCG
>NZ_VMBJ01000074.1:0-11229 GCF_010608305.1 Stenotrophomonas sp. AS012628
ACGTACTTGCGCCGTCCCCCGCAACCTGAGCCACCCCGCCTCCCCTCAGGAAGCCAGCCTTTGACGTTGACGTTGACGTTGCTTCGGCTTCGGCGGGTGCAGGGCGCAGCCCTGCAAACAAACCCCACCCTCAGTAACGAGGCCGGCCTTCTTCCAGCACCTGGCGCAGGAACGGCACGGTGATCCGCCGCTTCGCCGCCAGCGACTCGCGGTCCAGCCAGTCCAGCAGCGTGATCAATCCACCCAGCTCGCGCCCGGTGTGCGACAGCAGCCACTCGATGGCCGCCTCGTCGATCGCCAGCCCACGCCGCAGTGCACGCTCACGCAGCACCGCCGCGCGACCTTCCTCATCCAACGGCTGCAGCAGCACGCGCACGCACTGGCCCAGGCGCGAACGCAGGTCGGGCAGTACCAGGCCCAGCTCTTCCGGCGCCTTCTGCGCCGTGTACAACACGGTGACGCCCGCAGCGCGCGCGCGGTTGTGGAAATCGAACAGCGCGATCTCGTCCTCGCGGTTGCCGGCAACCTCGTCCAGGCCATCCAGCGCCACCAGTTCGCGCACCTCCAGCCCATCCAGCGCCGCGCGCACGCGACCGGCGGCGCTGGCCAGCGGCACGTAGGTCGGCAGGCGGCCGGCCTGCTCGGCGCTGGAACACATCGCCAGCGCCTGATGGGTCTTGCCGGTGCCCGCCGCCCCTTCCAGGTAGACCCAATCGTGGCTGGCGCCCACCGCGATCGCGCGCAGCTGCGCCAGCGCGCCATCCGGCGCGCCGATGAAGGTCTCCAGGCGCTGGTCCCGCGGGTAATGCAGGGCCAGCGGCAGTTGCGGCACACCCATCACTTCAGGTCGGGGCCCTTGTCGTTCGGAATGATGATATGGGGGGCATCGACCACGCCATCAAGCACGATCGCCGGCTTCTCGCCCACGTACAGCTCGCTCTGGCGATAACGCTGGTGCGCATAGCGCAGCAGCACGTTGGTCACCGCCGCCACCGGCAGCGCCAGCAGCATGCCGAGGAAGCCGAACAGCTGGCCGCCGGCCATCACCGCGAAGATCACCGCCACCGGGTGCAGGCCGATCTTGTCGCCGACGATGCGCGGGGTCAGCACGTAGCTTTCCAGCAGCTGGCCCACGGTGAACACCACGCCGACCAGGATCAGCAGCTTCAGGTCGAAGCCCTGCGCCTGCACCAGTGCGGCGATGATCGCCATCAGGATGCCGGTGGTCGCGCCCAGGTAAGGGATGAAGCTGATGAGGCCGGCAATCAGGCCGATCAGCAGGCCCAGCTTCAGGCCAACCAGCGACAGGCCACCGGCATAGATCACGCCCAGCGCCAGCATCACCAGGAATTGGCCGCGGATGAACGCGCCCAGCACCTCGTTGGATTCGCGCGCCAGCGCGCTGATGGTGCCGATCTGGTTGCGCGGAATCACCGACGCGACCCGCTCGACCAGCTTGTCCCAGTCACGCAGGAAGTAGAACGCCAGGATCGGCAGCAGCAGGATGTTGACCACCCAGGTCACCATCGCGAAGCCCGAGCGCGAGACGTAGCCCATGAACGTGGTGGCGAAGCCGCCGGCCTGCTGCCAGTGGCTGCGCACCCATTCGATCAGGCGGTCCGGGTCCAGCCACTGCATCACTTCCAGGCCGGTCTTCTGCTCGAACCAGGGAATGCCCTTTTCCATCAACCACGCCTGTGCCTGCGGCGCGACCGCGATCAGGGTGGTGATCTGGCGCTCGATCATCGGCACTAGCACCAGCAGCAGCGCCACGATCACCAGCACCATCGCCGCGAACACCAGCACCACGCCGGTCATGCGCGAGCGGCCGGTGGCCTCGATGCGGTCCACCAGTGGATCGCCCAGCCAGGCCAGCGCCAGCGCCAGCACGAAGGGAGTCAGGATCGGCGCCAGCAGCCACACCACCCAGCCGACCAGGCCGGCGAACAGGATGTACTTCAGGCGGCGCAGGAACTGCGCGATTTCCGCTTCCGGGGTCAGAGTCATCGCAGGCGGTACTCGTTGCTGACCGGGGCGGCCACCGGGGTACCGGTGGTGTCATCGATCGGCGTCGGCAGGGCCGGCAGCGGTGCGCTCGGCGCCAGCACACCGTTGTCGCCCAGCATGCGGTTGAAGCCGGCCAGGCCGGTGGTCATCTCCAGCCTCAGCTCCAGCTGGCCGGCCGAGGCGTGCAGCGGGGTGACGTTGCGCACCACCGGCACCTCGCGCAGGCCGGCAGCCAGGCGCAGGTAGTCATCGGCACTGTTGATGCCGGTGACCACTACACGGTAGGTGCCGGCCTGGCCGACGGCGGCGCCCGCCTTGGCATAGCGCTTGACCAGCGCATCGGCGGCACCATCGGCACCGGCGGCCATCGCACGCATGGCGTTGGCGTCCTTGCTGGTCCACTTGTTCAGCTCACGGCCGTTGTCGACGAACACCCAGTCCGCCTGCCAGCCACCGTTGGCGCGGTAGAGCTTGCCGATCAGCTGCATCGGCGGCGAGTAGCGCGAAGAGGCGCGGGCCACGGCGGCGCTGTCCTGGCGCCAGATGGCACCGGCCAGTGCCTGTTCGGCAGCACCACCGCTGGGCAGGCCCAGCTTGTAGCCGCGCTCGATGGCGCGGTTCAGCAACGGCCGGGCGGCGTTGGCCTGCTGCACGCTGACCAGGCGCGGACCGCTGCCGTCGTCGACGGCCAGCCACAGCACCGGCTTCGGGCGCGGCTGCGGCCACAGCGGCAGGCCCAGCGCCGACACCAGCGAATCGACATCGTCCTCGCGGAAGCGGGCCACCAGCAGGGTACGGAAGCTGGGGGCGCCACTGGCGCTCACGCTCTGGTCCTGCTTGTAGTCGTAGCTGGCCACGTAATCCTTGGCATTGCGCAGCGCCTGCGCCACGCCAGGGCGCGACATCACGCTGCGATCGCCGGACAATTTGCCCAGTACAACGCTCAAGGCGCGGGCCAGGGCGCCGTTGCGGTCGGCTTCGGCTTGGCTGTTGACGGGCACTTCGGCCTCGTACGCGCCAGTGGCGGTGGCAACATCACCCTCGGTGCGCAGGCCGCTCTGGGCCATCGTGGCCACCGGCAGGCTCAGCGCAAGGAGCAGGGTCAGAATCAGGCTGCGGCGCATCAGGACATCCATTGGCTCGACGTATCCGGGGGAATTGTTGCCCGAATACGGCCTTTGCGCCAATGCGGCCTGTTAAAATCGCCCGTTCAACCCCTGCCAGCGCCGACGCCCGTGACCAACACCCCGTCTTCCGCCCCCTCCCCCCTCACCTATCGTGACGCGGGTGTCGACATCGACGCCGGCAACGCGCTGGTCGAGCGGATCAAGCCCCTGGTCAAGCGCAGCTTCCGCCCGGAAGTGATGGGTGGCCTGGGTGGCTTCGGCGCCCTGTTCGACCTGTCCAACAAGTACCGCGAGCCGGTGCTGGTGTCCGGTACCGACGGCGTGGGCACCAAGCTGAAGCTGGCCCACCAGCTGAACCGCCACGATACGATCGGCATCGACCTGGTCGCCATGTGCGTGAACGACGTGCTGGTGCAGGGTGCCGAACCGCTGTTCTTCCTGGACTACTTCGCTACCGGCAAGCTGGACATCGACACCGCCGCGGCGGTCGTGGGCGGCATCGCCAACGGCTGCACCGAGGCCGGCTGCGCGCTGATCGGCGGCGAAACCGCTGAAATGCCCGACATGTATGCCCCGGGCGAGTACGACCTGGCCGGCTTCACGGTCGCTGCGGTCGAGAAGAGCGAGCTGAAGGACGGCGCCAGCGTGGCCGCCGGCGACGTGCTGATCGGCATCGCCTCGTCCGGCCCGCACTCCAACGGTTACTCACTGGTGCGCCGCATCTACGACCGCGCCGGTCGCCCGGCCGATCTGGAGCTGGAAGGCGGCGTGAAGCTGGTCGATGCGCTGATGGCGCCGACCCGCCTGTACGTCAAGCCGATCCTGTCGCTGCTGAAGTCGCACGGCGAGGCCATCCATGGCATGGCCCACATCACCGGTGGCGGCCTGACCGAGAACATCATCCGTGTGGTGCCCGAAGGCCTGGGCCTGGACATCCAGGCCTCGTCGTGGACCCTGCCGCCGGTGTTCCAGTGGCTGCAGAAGGAAGGCGCGGTGGCCGACAGTGAAATGTGGCGCACCTTCAACTGCGGCATCGGCTTCGTGCTGATCGTGGCGCCGGACCAGGTGGCTGCAGTGTCCGACGCGGTCAAGGCGCAGGGCCTGGAGCACTGGACCATCGGCCAGGTGGTCACCGCCGAAGGCGCCGAGCGCGTCCACATCGGCTGATCCCGGCAACCCAGGAGCCCGCATGGACGCAACGCCCCCCTTGTCGCCCGCCCCCGTGCCGCCGCCGCTGGCGACGGTACCGGTGTTCAGCGCGCAGGATGCCGATCACCTGCGCATGCTGGCCATCGCGCACTACGTGGTCGGCGCCCTGATCGCGCTGTTCTCGCTGATCTTCATCATCCACATCGTGCTGGGCATCACCGCGCTCACCGGCAACCTGCCGATGAATTCCGGCGGCCAGCCGTCATCGCCGGCCGAGGAACGCCTGTTCGGCTGGATGTTCACCATCGTCGGCTGCGTCATCGTGTTCGGTGGCGTGACCCTGGGTGCGTTCGTGGCCTACGCCGGCCGCTGCCTGACCCGTCGCCGCCGCTACCTGCTGTGCCTGATCGTGGCCGGCTTGGCCTGCCTGTTCACGCCGATCGGCACCGCACTGGGGGTGTTCAGCCTGATCACCCTGCTGCGCCCGCAGGTCAAGGCCGCCTTCGACCTTCCCGCCACGACCGCATGACTGCCTCCGGCAATCCGCCGCCGCTGCCGCATCAGACCCTGGCGCAGCTGCAGCTGACCAGCCATCTGCAGACGCTGAAAGTGCTGTTCTACGCGTTGGCCGGCTTCCATTGGGTCGCCACAGTGGCGTTCCTCGGCCTCAGCGGCTGGGTGGCCCAGTCACGCGGGCTGGACGACGCCTGGATGCTGACCTCGATCTATGCCTCCATCGCCCTGCTGGCCACCGTGCTGGGCTTCGTGCAGCTGCGCACTGCCGGCCAGCTTTCACAGCGCACCGGCCTGGCCTGGTGCCAGCGCGCGGCCTGGCTGGGCGTGCTGGCCGGCCCGCTGGGCATGGCCCTGACCGCTTATGCCTGGGTGTTCCTGTCCAAGCCGGAGATGGCTGCGCTGTTCGACCGCGGCGACCATCTCAGTGTCTGAGCCCGTGGGCAGACAGCCGCCCTTCCCCGATCGATCCGACATGTCCTCGCCAGCCTTCTCAACGACCGCCTCACCCACCCGCTACCGCTTCTCGGGCCCCAAGAAGCTGGCCTTTGCCACCGTACTGGCGGTGTTCGCCATCAGCTGGGTCCACCCGCTGTGGCCTACCGAACAGGCCCTGCACAGCACCCTGACCGTGATCGGGCTGGCCGCGCTGCTGTGGGTCGACCGCCGCGGTGGCTGGCTGGGCAACGGCGCTTTCATCGCCATCTGTGGCTTCATCGCGCTGCACTGCGTGGCGGCGCGCTGGCTGTATTCCAACGTGCCCTACGACGCTTGGGCGCAGGCGCTGACCGGCTGGTCGCCGAATGCGGCCTTCGGCTGGCAGCGCAATCACTTCGACCGCCTCATCCACTTCCTGTTCGGCGTCTGCTTCACTCCCGCGCTGCTGCAGCTGGCGCGCCATGCGTGGCCAGCGCTGCGGCTGGGCCAGGCCTTCACTCTGGCAGTGATGACGGTGATGTGCGCCAGCCTGGTCTACGAATGGTTCGAATGGGCCATCGCGCTGGCGCTGTCGCCGGATGCTGCCGAAGCCTACAACGGCCAGCAGGGTGACATGTGGGATGCGCATGCCGACATGCTGATGGCGACCGTCGGCAGCCTGCTGACGTGGCCACTGATCCGCCGGAGTTCCCTGCAATGACCGCCCCAACCCGCATCGCCGTGCTCGCCTCGGGCCGCGGCAGCAACCTGCAGGCCATCCTCGACGCGATCGGCAGCGGCCGCCTGCCGGCCGAGGTGGTCGGCGTGTTTTCCGACCGCCCCGCCGCGGAGGCCCTGCAGCGCGTCGCACCGAACCTGCGCTGGGCACACGCACCGAAGTCCTTCAGTGACCGCGCCAGCTACGAGCAGGCACTGGGCGATGCGCTTGCCGCAGTACAGCCGGACTGGATCGTCTGTGCAGGCTACATGCGCATCCTCGGCGCGGCCTTCGTACAGCGCTTCAATGGCCGGCTGGTCAATATCCATCCGTCGCTGCTACCGCTGCACAAGGGCCTGGACACCCATGCCCGGGCGCTGCAGGCCGGCGATGCCGAGCACGGCGCCAGCGTGCACCTGGTGGTGCCGGAGCTGGATGCCGGAGCCGTGCTGGCGCAGGTACGTGTACCGGTGCAGCCAGGTGATGACGCGCACAGCCTGGCCGAGCGCGTGCTGGCGGTGGAGCATCCGCTGCTGATCGCCACCCTGCAGCTGTTGTGCGAGGGCCGCCTGGCTGAACGGGAGGGTCAGCCCTGGCTGGACGGTCACCCCCTGTTTAGCCCCTTGGCCCTAGATTCCGCCGGAAACCTGAACCGGTAACGCCCTTGCACACGCCCTGCTGACTGCGGGGCTGGCATCCTGCCCCCCTCCTGCGGTCCCTGTCATCCATGAAGACCACGACCCTGCTGTCCACTTCATTGCTGCTGTCGCTTGCCGTGTTCCCCGGCGTGGGCTGGGGACAGGCACCGGCGCCTGCCACCCCGCCGGCACCGGTGCCCGCAGCGCAGCCGCCTGCCGAGGCGCCGGTCGTACCGATGCCACCGGCACTGGCCTGGGAGCCACCGCCGCTGCAGCCGTTCAGCGCCACCTACCAGGCCTTCTACAAGGGCAAGGAAGCGGGCGATGCCAGCATGCAGGTCACCCACACCGGCGGCAGCCAGTGGCGGGTGGACATGCAGGTGGTCGGCCGCCGCGGCTTTGCCAGCGTGCTGGGCCTGAACATCGAACAGAGCACGGTGTTCGAGGAGCGCAGCGGCGTGTATGCGCCGCTCAGCCAGAGCACGGTGCGCAAGGGCCTGTTCCTGGGCAAGAAGGCGGTCGGTACCTACAACTGGCAGGCCGGCACCGCGCAATGGACCGGTGACGTCAAGAAGGAACGCGCGCAGCCGATCCCGCTGCAGGCGGGCGACCAGAGCGCACTGCTGATCAATCTGGCGATCATGCGCGATGCCCGCCCGGGCGCCGCCATGCACTACCGCTACGTGGACATGGGCAAGGTCCGCGAACACGACTACCAGGCCGCGCCGCAGACCGAGAACGTCGAGGTCGGCGACCTGTCCTACAACGCGCTGCGGGTCTACCGGACCAACGGCGGCAGAAACGAAACCATTCTCTGGATCGCCAACGGTGTCCCCACCCCGGTGCGCATCCTGCAACGCGAAGACGGCGAAGATCGCGTCGATCTGCGCCTGATCGAATACCAAGGAGTCTGAGCATGAACACCCTGACCCGCCCCCTCACCTGGATCGCAGCCGCTGCCCTGACCGTGGCCAGCCTGCCGGCCATGGCCCTGGAACCGTTCAAGGCGGATTACCTGGCCAGCTACATGGGCATGCAGGCCAACGGCACCATGACCCTGGCCAGCGAAGGCAGCAACAAGTGGCGCTACAGCCTGCAGGTGAAGAACCAGCTGGCCGACCTCAGCCAGAGCACGGTGTTCGAGGAAGTCCGTGGCCAGCTGCGCCCGCTCAGCAGCCAGGACCGTTCGGCGCTGCTGGTGAAGAAGCGCAACGTGCAGGCCAACTACAACTGGACCAGCAACCAGGCCACCTGGACCGGCGACATCAAGCCGGACCGTGCGGGCCCCATCGCGCTGAAGGCGGGCGACATGGACGCGCTGCTGATCAACCTGGCGATCGCCCGTGACCTGGCCGCCGGCAAGCCGCTGACCTATCGCATGGTCGACGAAGGCCGCATCAAGAACATGACGTACCGCGTGATCGGCAAGGAGTCGATCACCGTGGGCGGCAAGAGCTACGGGGCCACCAAGGTCTCGCGCGCCGACGGCAACAAGGAACTGATCGCCTGGATCGTGCCGGAGTTCCCGGTGCCGGCGCGCATGCTGCAGCGCGAGAGCGGCCGCGATGCGCTGGACCTGACCATCAAGGCGATGAACTGACCGGAGATCCACGTCATCCACGCATGGCGTGGATGGGTGTATCCCAAAAAGAAACGCCCGCTTTCGCGGGCGTTTTCTTATTTCTTCGCTTCGGCCGGTTTCTCTTCGGCCGCCTTGAACTCGGTGCGGCAGTCCACGCGGATCTGCTCGCCGGTGCTGCGCCAGACGAAGGTGCGGCAATGGCGGTTGCCGTCCTGGCTGTCGTTCACCGCAACCGCATAGAACGACTCGATGATCTCGTCACGCGTGACCGTACCGTCGCCGTTCCAGTCCATGTCCTTCTGCTCGATGCCCCGGGTGATGGCGATGTTGGCGTACCAGGCATAGCCCAGCCACGCCAGCACGATCAGCACCAGGGCCAGCAGCGCCTTGCGACGCGGGCTGAATTTCCCGCGCAGGATCATGGCACGCGCCGGATGGTAGCACCGAGCGAAGACAGCTTCTCTTCGATGTTCTCGTAGCCACGGTCAAGGTGGTAGATGCGGTCGATGGTGGTGTCGCCGCTGGCCATCAGGCCGGCCAGGATCAGCGACGCCGACGCACGCAGGTCGGTGGCCATCACCGGTGCACCGCTCAGGTGCTCGCTGCCACGCACGATGGCGGTGTGGCCTTCGACCTGAATGTCCGCGCCCAGGCGCAGCAGTTCGTTGACGTGCATGAAACGGTTCTCGAAGATCGTTTCGTTGATCACGCCCACGCCGTCGGCCACGCAGTTGAGCGCCATGAACTGCGCCTGCATGTCGGTCGGAAATGCCGGGTACGGCGCGGTGGTCAGGTTGACCGCCTTCGGCCGCTTGCCCTGCATGTCCAGGGTGATGGTGTCGTCGGTGGTCTCGATCTTCGCACCGGCCTCGACCAGCTTGGACAGCACCGCGTCCATGGTGTTCGGGCGCGCACGGTTGACCGTGACCTTGCCACCGGTCATCGCTGCGGCGACCAGGAAGGTGCCGGTCTCGATGCGGTCGGGCAGCACTTCATGGCGGCCACCGGACAGGCGCTCGACGCCTTCGATCACCAGGCGGGCGGTGCCCAGGCCTTCGATCTTCGCGCCCAGCGCGATCAGGCAGTGCGCCAGATCGGTCACTTCCGGTTCCATCGCGCAGTTGTCGAGGATGGTGGTGCCTTCAGCCAGCACCGCACCCATCAGCACGTTCTCGGTGCCGGTGACGCTGACCATGTCGAAGGTGAAATGGCCGCCCTTCAGGCGCTTGGCGGTGGCCTTGATGAAGCCGTTCTCGACCACGATCTCGGCACCCAGCGCCTGCAGGCCCTTGATGTGCTGGTCGACCGGACGCGAACCGATCGCGCAGCCGCCGGGCAGCGACACTTCGGCCGCGCCGAAGCGGGCCAGCAGCGGGCCCAGCACCAGGATCGAAGCGCGCATGGTCTTGACCAGCTCGTAGGGTGCCACGTGCTGGTTGACCGAGCGCGGGTCGACCACGATCGCGCTGCCGCGCGACAGCGTGCCCTGGTCGATGGTGACCTTGGCGCCCAGCTCGCCCAGCAGCTTCACCGTGGTGACCACGTCGTGCAGGTGCGGCACGTTGGTGATCTCCACCGGCGCATCGGCCAGCAGGGTCGCGCAGAGAATGGGGAGGACGGCGTTCTTGGCGCCGGAGATGCTCACTTCACCGTGCAGCGCAGCGCCGCCGGTCACAACGATCTTGGCCATGTATTCGGGATCTTCTGCGGTTCAGCCGGCTTCGGCCGGGGTCACGGTTTTCAGCGCCAGCGCGTGGATCGCGCCGCCCATCAGGTCGCCCAGCGTGGCATACACCATGCGGTGGCGGGCCAGCGGCATCTTGCCGGCGAAGGCCTCGTAGACCACGGTCGCTTCGAAATGCACGCCATCGTCGCCCTGCACGTCGGCGCGGGCGCCAGGCAGGCCGGTTTCGATCAGATTGCGGATGGTGTCGGCGTCCAACGGGCTTTCCTAATAAAATGTGCGTCCATTCTACTTCCGCTGCGTGGCGTCCGCATGGCCGAATCCCTGTTGCCCCCCCGTTCCGTCGACCCTGCCGGCCTGGTCGCCAGCGGCCGCCGCGTCTTCGAGATCGAGCGGCAGGCGCTGGATGCCGTGGCCGACCGCCTTGGCGAGGCCTTCCAGCAGGCCTGCCAGGCGATCCTGGCCAGCCACGGGCGGGTGGTCGCCACCGGCATGGGCAAGTCCGGGCATATCGCCCGCAAGATCGCCGCCACCCTGGCGTCCACCGGTACGCCGGCGTTCTACGTGCATCCCGGTGAAGCCGGCCACGGCGACCTGGGCATGATCACCGAAGACGACGTGGTGCTGGCCCTGTCCTATTCGGGCGAGTCCGACGAGGTGCTGATGCTGCTGCCGGTACTCAAGCGCCAGGGCAACGTGCTGATTTCCATGACCGGCCGCCCGCAGTCCAGTCTCGCCACCGCCGCCGACATCCATCTGGATGTGAGTGTGCCGGCCGAGGCCTGCCCGCTGGCGCTGGCGCCGACCTCCAGTACCACCGCCTCGCTGGCGATGGGCGATGCGCTGGCTGTGGCCCTGCTCGACGCACGCGGCTTCACCGCCGATGACTTCGCCCGCTCGCACCCGGCCGGCAGCCTCGGCCGCCGCCTGTTGCTGCACATCACCGACGTGATGCACACCGGCGAGGACCTGCCCAGCGTGGGCGCCGACGCCAGCCTCAGCGAAGCGCTGATGGAAATGAGCCGCAAACGGTTGGGCATGACCGCCGTGGTCGATGCCGACGGCGTGCTGATCGGCCTGTTCACCGACGGTGACCTGCGCCGTGCGCTGGACAGCGCGCTGGACGTGCGCACCGCAAAGATCGCCGATGTGATGACCCGCAACCCGCGCACCATCGGTGCTGACCAGCTCGCGGTCGAGGCGGCCCGGCAGATGGAAACCCAGAAAATCAATGGCCTGATCGTGGTCGATGGCCAGGGCCGCGCGGTCGGCGCCCTGAACATTCATGACCTGTTGCGGGCCCGGGTGGTTTAACCGACAGTCCATCAACCCCATTCAGTCTGTAACGCCGCACCTGCCCCCAACGAGCCTGCCGCCCTGATGCCCTGGTCCCC
>NZ_VMBJ01000075.1:0-11122 GCF_010608305.1 Stenotrophomonas sp. AS012628
ACGGGTTTACGGCGTCCCCCGCAACCGGACCCACCCGGCCACCCCTCAGGAAGCCAGCTTTTGACGTTGACGTTGACGTTGCCTCTGCGGGTGCAGGGCCGCAGGCCCTGCCGCTACCCCTCTTCCCGGCGCCCGCGCAGGATGTCCCGGAACCACTGCCGGTGATGCTTGTACGCCCACCCGTAGGTCACCTTGCCCTGGGTCATCGCCCGCACCGACCCCTTGATCCAGATCGCCGCATAGATGTGCACCACGATCGCGCAGATCAGCACCCAGCCGAACAGCGCATGGGCAAGTACCGAGAAGCGGATCACCCCGATCGGGAAGAAGTGGCTGAAGTACTGCCGCCAGATCACGAAGCCGGTCAGCAGCAGCGCCGACAGGCATCCGATGATGGCCCAGAACAACAGCTTCTGGCCGGCATTGAAACGGCCCACCGGCGGCAGCTTCTCATCCTCGTTGCGCAGTACATCGCGCATGCCGCGCATCCACGCGCGGTCGTCGGCGGTCGGCAGGTTGTCGCGCCACATGCGGAAGGCCAGCAAGGCAAAGCCCACCACCATGGCCAGGCCAACGAACGGGTGCAGGATTCGCGTCCACGGTCCACCACCGAACAGCTGGGTCAACGGGAACAGAGCAGGGTGGAACAACGCCAACCCGGACAGCGCGGTCAGCACGAAGCAGATCGCCACGATCCAGTGATTGATGCGGGTCGGCGCACGGTAGCGGATGATCTGGCGCGGGTGCGGGGCGTACTTCATGGCCGCTGCTCCTCTTCGATCTGCTTCGCCTCGTGTTCGGCTTCCTCTTCTTCCTCGTCATTGACCGTGTTGCGGCCGATGCCGATGTAATGCAGGAAGCCGGCGAAGGCGGTGGCGGCGATCGCCAGCACGCCCAGCGGCTTGGCCACGCCCTTCCAGACCTCCACCATCGGGCTGATGCGTGGGTCCTTGGGCAGATCGGCGTACAGCTCGGGTTTGTCCACATGCTGCAGCACGTACATCACGTGGGTGCCACCCACGCCCTGTGGGTCGTACAGGCCGGCGTTCTCGTAGCCGCGCGATTTCAGGTCTTCCACACGGCCGGCCGCATGTTCGGTCATCGCCTGCTTGCTGCCGAAGGTGATCGCGCCGGTCGGGCAGGTCTTCACGCAGGCCGGTTCCTGGCCCACCGCCACCCGGTCCGAACACAGCGTGCACTTATAGGCCTTGTGGTCCTTCTTGGAAATGCGCGGCACGTCGAACGGGCAACCGGTCACGCAGTAACCGCAGCCGATGCAGTTTTCTTCCTGGAAGTCGACGATGCCGTTGGCGTACTGGATGATCGCGCCGGGCGATGGGCAGGCCTTCAGGCAGCCCGGATCGCTGCAGTGCATGCAGCCTTCCTTGCGGATCAGCCACTCCAGCTTGCCCTTCTCGTCCTCGTACTCGCGGAACTTCATCACCGTCCACGACTGGTCGCTGAGGTCCGGCGGATTGTCATAGCTGCCAACGCAGCTGCCCACTTCGTCGCGCAGGTCGTTCCACTCCATGCACGCGACCTGGCAGGCCTTGCAGCCGATGCATTTGCTCACGTCGATCAGCTTGGCGACCTGGCCGGTGTGCGCACCGCGCGCTTCCGGCGAGGGCGTGGTGGTGGCCGAGCGGCGGATGATGTCCAGCGATTGCAGTGACATGGCGTGTCTCCTACACCTTCTCGACCTTGACCAGGATGCACTTCGATTCGGGCGTCTGCGAGTTGCCGTCACCGATGGCGTTGGTCAGCGTATTGGCGATGTAGCCGGGTTTGGCCGCACCGAGGAAACCCCAGTGGATCGGAATGCCCACCTGGTGCACGGTCTTTCCATCGATCTGCAGGGCCTTGATGCGCTTGGTCACCATCGCAACGGCTTCGATATGGCCGCGCTTGGAACTCACGCGCACGCGGCTGCCGTTGTTGATGCCCAGCTCGTCGGCCAGTGCAGCACCGATCTCGACGAACTGCTCGGGCTGGATGATGGCGTTGAGCTTGCCGTGCTTGGTCCAGAAGTGGAAATGCTCGGTCAGGCGGTAGGTCGTGGCCACATGCGGGAACTCGTCCGGCGAACCGATCTGGGCACGGTCGCTGGCGAACACGCGCGCGGCCGGGTTGTTGAGCGTCTGCGCCTGGCCCGGGCTGAGCGGGTTGCTGCGCAGCGGAGTATCGAAGGGCTCGTAGTGCTCCGGGAACGGGCCTTCGGCCATGCCGGCCTTGGCGAAGAAGCGGGCGATGCCTTCCGGGTTCATGATGAACGGGCCCATGCCGCCGGCCGGGTCTTCGTCGGCCTTGAAGTCCGGCACGTCCACGCTGCCCCAGTTCTTTCCGTTCCAGGCCAGCAGCGTGCGCCGCGGATCGAAGGGCTGGCCGGCCACGTCGCACGAGGCGCGGTTGTACATCACGCGGCGGTTGGCTGGCCACGCCCAGGCCCAGCCCAGCGTGTTGCCGATGCCGGTGGGGTCGCTGTTGTCACGCCGCGCCATCATGTTGCCGGTCGGGCCCCAGGCACCGATGTAGATCCAGCAGCCAGAGGAGGTGCTGCCGTCGTCGCGCAGGTCGCCGAACGCAGCCAGCTGCTCGCCGGCCTTGCGCACCAGTTTGGTCGGGTCCTTCGGATCGAACACATCGGCCAGCGCCTTGCCGTTGTATTCCATCGCCAGTTCTTCCGGCGTCGGCAGTTTCGGGTTGGAATACTTCCAGGCCAGGTCGCGCACCGGCTCCCACCACGCGCCGCCGTCCTTCTCGTACATCGCTTTGATGCGATGGAACAGCTCGGACATGATCTCGATGTCGCTGCGCGCTTCGCCCGGCGGATTGGCACCCTTCCAGTGCCACTGCAGCCAGCGCGAGGAGTTCACCACCGCGCCGTTCTCCTCGGCGAAGGAGGTGGTCGGCAGCCGGAACACTTCGGTCTGGATCGTGCTCGGGTCGACGTCGTTCAGCGCACCGTGGTTCTGCCAGAAGGCGATGGTCTCGGTTTCCAGCGGGTCCATGCTGACCATGAACTTCAGCTTGGAGAACGCACTGATCAGCTTGCCCTTGTTCGGCGCCGAGGCCAGCGGATTGAAGCCCTGGCAGATGTAGCCGTGGATCTTGCCTTCGTTCATCAGCTCGTACGCCTGCAGCATGTCGTACGGCTTGTCGAGCTTGGGCAGGTGGTCGAAGCACCAGTTGTTGTCGGCGGTGGCAGCGTCGCCCCACCACGACTTCATCAGGCTGACGTGGAACTTCGGGTAGTTCTGCCAGAACGACATCTGGTTGGCGCGCAGCGGCTTCTGCGTGCGCTTGGCGATGTAGGCGTCGTAGTCCTGCTCGTCCTGTTTCGGCAGCGTGAGGTAGCCGGGCAGCAGGTCGGACATCAGGCCGATGTCGGTCAGGCCCTGGATGTTGGAATGCCCGCGCAGCGCGTTCATGCCACCACCGGCCACGCCGATGTTGCCCAGCAGCAGCTGCACCATGGTGCCGGCACGCACGTTCTGCGCACCGATCGAGTGCTGCGTCCACCCCAGCGCGTACAGGATGGTCATCGCCTTGTCCTTGCCGGCGGTGGACGCGATCATCTCCCAGACCTGCCGGATGCTGTCGGCCGGCGTGCCGCAGATGCGTTCGACCATCTCCACGGTATAGCGCGCGTAGTGCTGCTTGAGCAGGTTGTAGACGCAGCGCGGGTCCTGCAGCGTCGGGTCGCTGCGCACGAAGCCATCGTCACCGTAGGCGTAGTCCCAGCTGGAACGGTCGTAGCTGCGCTTTTCTTCGTTGTAGCCCGAATACAGGCCGTCCTTGAAGGCGAACTCGTCCTTCACCAGGAACGACATGTCGGTGTAGTTCAGCACGTACTCGTGCTGAATGCGGTCCTCGGTCAACAGGTAGTTGATCAGGCCGCCCAGGAACACGATGTCGGTACCGGTGCGGATCGGCGCGTACACGTCGGCCACCGCGGCCGAGCGGTTGAAACGCGGATCGACCACGATCAGCCGGGCCTTGTTGTGTGCCTTGGCCTCGGTCACCCATTTGAACCCGCACGGATGCGCCTCGGCGGCATTGCCACCCATGATCAGGATCAGGTCGGCATTCTTGATGTCGACCCAGTGATTCGTCATCGCACCACGGCCTAGCGTCGGGGCAAGACCTGCCACCGTCGGGCCGTGTCAGACACGTGCCTGGTTGTCGAATGCCAACATGCCAAGGGAGCGGACGACCTTGTGGGTCAGCACCGCGGTTTCATTGCTGGTGGCCGAGGCTGCCAGCATGCCGGTGGTCAGCCAGCGGTTGACCGTCTGCCCGGCCTCGTTCTTCTGCACGAAATTGGCATCGCGGTCTTCCTTCATCAGCCGTGCGATGCGGTCCAGTGCATCGTCCCAGCTCAGCCGCTTCCACTCGTTCGAGCCGGGCGCGCGGTACTCGGGGTAGAGCAGGCGGGACTTGCTGTGGATGATGTCGGCCAGGCCGGCACCCTTCGGGCACAGCGTGCCGCGGTTGACCGGATGGTCCGGGTCGCCTTCGATATGGAAGATGCTCGGCTCGGCGTTCTTGGCGCCATCGCCGAGGCTGTACATCAGGATGCCGCAGGCCACCGAACAGTAGGTACAGGTGTTGCGGGTCTCGGTCGCGCGGGTCAGCTTGTACTGCCTGACCTCCGCGAGCGCGATGCCGGGCGCGAAGCCCATCAGTGCCAGACTGGAGCCGACCAGGGTTGTCCCGGTCACTTTCAGGAACTGGCGGCGGCTCATCGATGGCATGCCGTTCTCCTGGGATGGCGGGGAGGCGCAGGCCTCCGGGCTGTCGTTGGGTACGGCCCGGTTATAGCACAGGCCCCCGCACGCCCATGTGGCACAAGGCGCGGCGCCTGCCGGGCGGGCGCGCAACGGGGCGGCTCTGGTAAAGTTGCGTGCCCGCACCCCGGGGAAGCGTCTGCCGGGCCTGGTTCCAGGATGTTCCGCGCAGCCCCCGCCGTCCTGGCGCGATCCTCCGCGCCGGATCTGGAACATCGAGGAAAAATTTTGCGAAATCAACCCGTTGGATCCCCCGCATGAGCGCACCGTCGAAGCCGTCGGAGGCCGTTGCGCGCGGCACGCTGTACATCGTTGCCGCCCCGTCTGGTGCCGGCAAGAGCAGCATCGTCAATGCCACCCTGGCGCGTGACCCGCAGATCGCCCTGTCGATCTCCTTCACCTCGCGTGCGATGCGCCCGGGTGAAGTGAACGGCCAGCACTACCATTTCGTCTCTGCGGAAAAGTTCGAGGAAATGATCGCCGCCGGCGACTTCTTCGAGCATGCCTGGGTGCATGGCGACTGGAAGGGCACCGCCCGCCAATCAGTTGAACCGCAGCTGGCCGCCGGCCAGGACGTGCTGCTGGAGATCGACTGGCAGGGCGCGCAGCAGGTGCGCCAGCTGGTGCCGGGCACGGTCACCGTGTTCATCCTGCCGCCGTCCAAGCAGGCCCTGCAGGACCGCATGCGCAAGCGCGGCCAGGACAGCGAGGCGGTCATCGCCCAGCGCCTGGG
The DNA here is from genome assembly GCF_010608305.1 of Stenotrophomonas sp. AS012628. NCBI lineage: Bacteria > Pseudomonadati > Pseudomonadota > Gammaproteobacteria > Lysobacterales > Lysobacteraceae > Stenotrophomonas > Stenotrophomonas sp. AS012628. Next base: position 5,521 of record NZ_VMBJ01000075.1, read on the forward strand.
CGCGGCCCGTGACGAGATGCTGCACTTCAACGAGTTCGACTACGTCATCGTCAACGAGGTGTTCGACACCGCCGTCGACGAGCTGTGCGCCATCTTCACCGCCAGCCGCCTGCGCCGGGAGGCCCAGAAGGTCCGCCACGCCGGCCTGATCCAGGCCCTGTTGACCCCTGATTCGGGCGCAACTGACTGATTCCAAAAGAATCGGGTGAGGGTTGGCTTGATTTTGTCCAGCCCCTGCCAGTACACTCCGTCCCCTTTCCCTCATTCGACTGAGCGGCCGACCGGTCGCCGGGAGCCCGTATGGCCCGCATCACCGTAGAAGATTGCCTGGAAGTCGTTAACAACCGTTTCGAACTGGTCATGATGGCTTCCAAGCGTGCCCGCCAGCTCGCCAACGGCGTGCAGGCCACGCTGGACAACAGCGAGACCGAGGACAAGCCGACCGTGCTGGCGCTGCGCGAAATCGCCGCCCGCAAGATCGACAACGCGCTGATCGACGAAGTCGAGAAGGCCGAGCGTGAGCGCGCCGAGCGCGAAGCGCTGGAGTGGGCTGCCGCGGAAGTGGTCGCCGACGAAGACATGTCCAAGAACGACGATTGATCGCATCGATCAACGTCATTGCTGGATCGCCGAACAGCCCGCCCCGTGCGGGCTGTTTCGCATTCAGGATTTGCCGTAAACGTCGCGCTGGAATAGGCTTCGGGCATGAACCCAGGCCCCACTGCCAAGGTCGCCGCAGCCCCCGCTGCCGCCGTACCCGACTACGTCCTCCAGCTTGAACGCGCCGCCCATTACCTGCCGCCGGAACAGCTGCCCCTGCTGCGCCGTGCCTGGGAAGTCGGAGCCGCCGCGCACGCTGGGCAGACGCGCAAGTCGGGCGAGCCCTATATCACCCATCCGGTGGCCGTGGCCCAGGTGCTGGCCGAGCTCGGCCTGGACGTGGAAGCGCTGATCGCCGCGATCCTGCACGACACCATCGAAGACACCCCGCTGACCCGTGATGCGCTGGCCGCCGAGTTCGGCGAAGCCGTGGCCGAACTGGTCGACGGCGTGACCAAGCTGGACAAGCTGAAGTTCCGCGACCGCCAGGAAGCGGCCGCCGAGAGCTTCCGCAAGATGCTGCTGGCAATGTCGCGCGACCTACGCGTGATCATGATCAAGCTGGCCGATCGCCTGCACAACATGCGCACGCTGGGCGCGCAGAGCCGCGAAGCGCGCGGCCGCATCGCCCGCGAGACGCTGGAGATCTATGCGCCCATCGCCCAGCGCCTGGGCATGAGCCTGGTCAAGAGCGAGTTGCAGAACCTGGGCTTCAAGGCGCTGTATCCGTGGCGCCACGCGATCCTGGAAAAGCACATCCGCAGCCAGCCGGTGGTACGCCGTGAAGCGCTGGCACAGGTGGAAGTTCAGCTGTCGCAGCGGCTGGCGAAGGAAGGCATCGAGCACCGCCTGGTCAGCCGCATCAAGACGCCGTGGAGCATCTACAACAAGATGCGCGACGAGAACAAATCGTTCGACCAGGTGATGGACGTGTTCGGCTTCCGCCTGGTCGTGCGCAGCGTGCCCAGCTGCTACCACGCGCTGGGGTCGGTGCATGCCACCTTCAAGCCGCTGGATGGCCGCTTCCGCGATTTCATCGCCATTCCCAAGGCCAATGGTTACCAGTCGCTGCACACGGTGCTGTTCGGGCCGTATGGCTCGCCGATCGAAGTGCAGATCCGTACCGAGGAAATGGACCTGATCGCCGAACGCGGCGTGGCCGCGCACTGGACCTACAAGTTCGGCGGTGATTCACCCAACAGTGCGCAGAGTCGTGCGCACGCCTGGATCGTCGAACTGATCGATTCGCAGCGTGCTGCCGGTTCCTCGCTGGAGTTCCTCGACAACGTCAAGGTCGACCTGTTCCCGGACGAGGTCTACCTGTTCACCCCGAAGGGCAAGATCCTGGCGCTGCCGCGCAACTCCACCGCGCTCGATTTCGCCTACGCCGTGCATACCGACGTCGGCAACATGGCCGTGGCCTCGCGCGTGGACAAGAAACTGGTGCCGTTGCGTACCAAGCTGGTGTCGGGCCAGTCGGTGGAGATCATCACCGCACGCTCGGCCACGCCGAAACCGCAGTGGCTGGAATTCGTGGTCACCAGCAAGGCGCGCACCGCCATCCGCCACCAGCTCAAGCAGCTGGAGCACGAGGACGCCGTGCAGCTGGGCCACCGCATGCTCGACCGTGCGCTGGAAGCGATGGATTCGTCGCTGGAACGGCTGCCGAAGGGGCGCCTGGATGCGTTCCTGGCCGAGCATCGTTTCCCACGCCTGGAGGCGCTGCTGGCCGAGGTCGCACTGGGCAACTGGATGCCGACCCAGGCCGCGCAGGCGCTGATGGCCTACGCCGAACTGCGTGGCGGCCCGCATTCGCGCCACCACTCGCAGGAAAAGATCCTGATCAACGGCAGCGAGCGCGGCGTGGTCACCTTCGCCGGCTGCTGCCAGCCGATTCCCGGCGACGAGATCATGGGCTACCACACCGCCGGCAAGGGCATCGTGGTGCACCGCATGGACTGCCCGAACCTGGCCGAACTGCGCAAGTCGCCCGAGCGCTGGGTGCCGATCGGCTGGGACACCACCGTTTCCGGCGACTACGACACCTCGCTGGTGGTGGAAGTGGAGAACGGCACCGGCGTGCTGGCGCAGCTGGCCGCCGCCATCGCGCAGAGCCATTCCAACATCGAGCGCGTGGATTACCTGGACCGCGACTTCAACGCCGCCGTGCTGGCGTTCAACATCCAGGTACGCGACCGCAACCACCTGGCCGAAGTGATGCGCCGCCTGCGCCGCCTGTCGGTCGTGCAGTCGGTACGCCGCCAGTAACGCCACGCCATGGGTGGATGCTTTCTGTAGAGCCGAGCCCATGCTCGGCTCTACAGACGGCGCATCACATGACCGGATTGCCGTAGATCCACGCCATGCGTGGATGCCCCCCCAGCCGGTACAATCACCGCTCTGTTTTCCCCCAAAGCACCGGAGCGACCCATGTCCCGCCAGATCATCAACACCGAAAAGGCCCCCGCCGCCATCGGCCCGTACTCGCAGGCCGTGCGCGCCGGCAACACCGTGTATTTCTCCGGCCAGATCCCGCTCGACCCGGCCACCGGCGATATCGTCGGCGCCGGTGACGTGGAAGCACAGGCCCGCCGTGCCTTCGACAACCTCAAGGCCGTGGCCGAGGCTGCTGGCGGCTCGCTGGACAAGGTCGTGCGCCTGGGCCTGTACCTGACCGACCTGGGCGAGTTCGCCAAGGTCAACGCGGTCATGCAGGACTACTTCCAGGCCCCGTACCCGGCCCGTTCCACCATCGAAGTCTCCGGCCTGCCGAAGGGCGCCAACTTCGAGGTCGACGCGGTGATGGTCATCGACTGACCGCCACGTGGCACGCAAGGCGGCGGTCACCCCGGTCCTGTCACCGTCCGGCGAAGCATCCCTGGCGATGCTCGCGGGCGTCGGTCCGGCCGTGGCCGCCAAGCTGCAGGCGCGTGGCCTGGCCACCCTGCAGGATCTCTGGCTTCATCTGCCGCTGCGCTATGAAGACCGGACCCGGCTGACCCGCATCGAAGACCTGCGCAACGGCGTGCCGGCGCAGGTGGAAGGGCGGGTAGTCGCGGTCGAGCGCGGCATGCGCTACCGGCCGATGCTGAAAGTAGCGGTGGAGGACGAAGGGCAGGGCACCCTGGTGCTGCGCTTCTTCCACTTCCGCCAGCAGCAGGTCGGCCAGTTCGCGGTCGGCAACCGGCTGCGCTGCTTCGGCACGCCCAAGCCGGGCCACCTCGGCCTGGAAATCGTCCACCCCAGCTACCAGGTACTGGGCCGCAACGACGATCCCGAACTCGGTGACCGCCTCGACCCGGTGTATCCCACCGTCGAAGGCGTCGGCCCGATGACCATGCGCAAGCTGATCGGCCAGGCGCTGGACCGCCTGCCCGAGGAAGGCACGCTGGAACTGCTGCCCAGCGGCTGGCTCGATGGCCTCGGCCTGCCGTCGCTGCGCAGTGCGCTGCTGACCGTGCACCGGCCGCCGCCGGATGCCGACCTGGCCGCACTGGCCGCCGGCACTCATCCAGCGCAGCGTCGCCTGGCGATGGAAGAGCTGCTGGCCCACCACCTCAGCCTGCGTCGCCAGCGCATCGCGCTGCAGGCGCACCATGCACCGCCGCTGGCCGGCCCCGGCAAGCTGGCCAAGGCATTGCTGAAGCAGCTGCCGTTCGCCCTGACCGGCGCACAGGCGCGCGTGTTCAAGCAGATCCGCGAGGACCTCGAGCGCCCCAGCCCGATGCTGCGGCTGGTGCAGGGCGATGTCGGCTCCGGCAAGACCGTGGTCGCCGCGCTGGCGGCGATGCTGGCGGTGGAGCAGGGTAAGCAGGTCGCATTGGCCGCCCCCACCGAACTGCTGGCCGAACAACATCTCAACAATCTGCGCGGCTGGCTGGAACCGCTCGGCGTGCGCATCGCCTGGCTGGCCGGCAAGGTCACCGGCAAGGCGCGCGCCAAGGTGATGGAGCAGGTCGCCAGCGGCGAAGCGCAGGTGGTGGTGGGTACCCACGCGCTGATGCAGGAGGCGGTGGTGTTCCAGGATCTCGCCCTGGCCATCGTCGACGAGCAGCATCGCTTCGGCGTGCACCAGCGGCTGGCGCTGCGTGACAAGGGCGCAGGCGGCAACAGCGTGCCGCACCAGCTGGTGATGACCGCAACACCGATTCCGCGCACGCTGGCGATGTCCGAATACGCCGACCTGGATGTCTCGGCCATCGACGAACTGCCGCCGGGCCGCACCCCGGTGCAGACCGTCGCATTGAACAACGATCGTCGCCCGGAGCTGATCGAGCGCATCGCCCTGGCCTGCCAGGAAGGGCGGCAGGTGTACTGGGTGTGCACGCTCATCGAGGAAAGCGAAGAGCTGGATGCCACGCCCGCGCAGGCCACCTACGAATCGCTGCAGGCGCTGTTGCCCGGCGTACGCGTGGGGCTGGTGCATGGCCGCCTGAAAGCCGCCGAGAAGCTGGCGACGATGGTCGCGTTCAAGGCCGGCGACATCGATCTGCTGGTGGCGACCACGGTGATTGAAGTGGGCGTGGATGTGCCGAACGCCTCGCTGATGGTGATCGAGAACGCCGAGCGCCTCGGCCTGGCCCAGCTGCACCAGCTGCGCGGCCGCGTCGGTCGTGGTTCGGCGGTATCGCGCTGCGTGCTGCTGTACCAGGCACCGCTCTCGCAGATGGCGCGTGAGCGCCTGCAGACCATGCGCGAAACCAACGATGGTTTCGTCATCGCCGAAAAGGATCTGGAGCTGCGCGGCCCCGGCGAACTGCTCGGCACCCGCCAGACCGGCCTGGCCGGTTTCCGCATCGCCGACCTGGCCCGCGATGCCGGCCTGCTGCCCGGCGTGCACGACCTGGCCGAGCGCCTGCTGGCCCAGCAACCCACGCTGGCCGACCGCGTCGTACAGCGCTGGATCGGCACCGCCGTGCGTTACGCCTCGGCGTAAGGCACGGGCTCTGACCCCATTCCCGGCATGCCCATCCACGCATGGCGTGGATCTACTGTAGAGCCG
>NZ_VMBJ01000076.1:0-10557 GCF_010608305.1 Stenotrophomonas sp. AS012628
AGCTTACATGGACGTACTTGCAGCGTCCCCTGCGCCACCCACCCGCCCGGCCAAGCGCGGCTTCTGCTTTTGCTTCTGCCTTCAGCGACCAACCAGCCAGCCACGAGGGGCTGCGCCGTTGGCTGGAACAACCTGTTACCCATACAGGGCATGTGCCCGTCACAGCTGCATGCGATGCTGATCACCTGATCCCTGCCAGCGAGAACGCCCGCATGACCACCATCATCGCCCCGCGCGTGCACGACATCGGCGGCCTCGAAGTCCGTCGCGCCGTCCCCACCCTGCAGGCGCGCAGCATCGGCTCGTTCGTGTTCGTCGACCAGATGGGCCCGGCACTCATGCACCCCGGCACCGCCATCGACGTGCGCCCGCATCCACATATCGGCCTGGCCACCGTGACCTACCTGTGGTCGGGCGCGATCGGCCACCGCGACACGCTGGGGTCGGACCAGGTGATCCGTCCCGGTGACGTCAACTGGATGACCGCCGGCCGCGGCATCGCCCATTCCGAGCGCACGCCACAACCGGACCGCGACCATGACAACCCGATCCATGGCATGCAGACCTGGGTGGCGTTGCCGAAGTCGCATGAGGAAATCGAACCGGCCTTCTACCACCATGCCGCGGCCACCCTCCCCGAGCAGCGCCGCAATGGTGCCTGGCTGCGGGTGATCGCCGGGCGCGCCTATGGCGAGGAATCGCCGGTGAAGGTGTTCGCCGACACCCTCAACGTAGCGATCGACCTCGACCCGGATGCGGAGATCGATATCGACAATGGCCACCGCGAGCGCGCGTTGTACATCCTCGAAGGCGACGCGCAATTGGACGGCGTGGACATCCCCGCCCAGCACCTGGTGATTCCCGAAGCCGGTGCGATAGGTCGCCTGCGCGCGAAGACGCCGGTGAAGGCGATGCTGTTCGGTGGCGAGCCGCTGGATGGCCCGCGTCACCTGTGGTGGAACTTCGTGTCCAGCTCGAAGGAGCGCATCGAGCAGGCCAAGCACGACTGGGAGGCCGGTCGCTTCGGCACCATCCCGGGCGACGACAAGGAGTTCATCCCGCTGCCGCAGTACTGAACATCGCGTGTTGCACACATCCGAAGGTGTATCCCTGCACCCGGCGTTGACACTACAGTCACCCGCTGATCACTGAAATGTGACATAAATCACACTTTCAACCGTCAAAGGAGTGCAACACATGAGCATGGGTAAACGCTTGTCCGCCGAGTTCCTCGGCACGTTCTGGCTGGTTCTGGGTGGCTGTGGCAGCGCGGTGCTGGCCGCCAAGTTCGGTGGTGACGGCAATCCGCTGGGTATCGGTTTCCTTGGCGTGGCGCTCGCCTTCGGCCTGACCGTGGTGACCGGCGCCTATGCGTTCGGCCACATCTCCGGCGCGCACTTCAACCCGGCAGTCAGCGTCGGGCTGTGGGCTGGCGGCCGCTTCCCGACCAAGGACCTGGTGCCGTACATCATCGCCCAGGTCGCCGGCGGCCTGCTGGCCGGCTTCATCCTGCTGCAGATCGCCTCCGGCGCCAGTGGCTTCGCCATTGATGGCAGCCAGGCCGGTGCGTTCGCCAGCAACGGCTATGGCGCGCTGTCGCCCGGCGGCTACAGCGTTGCGGCCGCCTTCCTGTGCGAGGTGGTACTGACGGCGGTGTTCCTGATCGTGATCATGGGCGCCACCCATGGCAAGGCGCCTGCCGGCTTCGCGCCGCTGGCGATCGGCCTGTCGCTGACCCTGATCCACCTGATCAGCATCCCGGTCACCAACACCTCGGTGAACCCAGCCCGCTCCACGGCGGTGGCCTTCTTCGCCGGCAGCGGCGCGGTCAGCCAGTTGTGGCTGTTCTGGGTCGCTCCGCTGCTGGGCGGCGCGATCGGCGGCATCATTTACAAGTGGATCGGCAACGACCGCTGAGGCCTGCGAACCATTGCGGCCGACCTACGGCCGCAATGGTTACGCTTGTAACCGCAATTTGTGCGATTGCTCACGTTCCGTTAAGGTTGAGTTGACCGTCCGTGCACATGCCGGCCGGGGTGGCATCCGGGGATGGGATGCCAAGGCTGCCGGTCCATCCGGCGGAGCCAACGACACACCACCTTGGGGGATGCATGAAGTTCGCGCCTGTAGTGTTGTCGAGCCTGCTGTTCGCTGCGGCCCAGGCCGCTGCGCAGGCTCCCACCGAATGTCCTTCATTGCCGGCCAGCAGTGGCCTGCAGTGGCAACAGCAGGCACAGGCCGATTTCCTGGTCTGCCGCGCCAGCACCGGGGACGGCCGCGAGGTACTGAGCCTGATGCTCAGTGCGCGCGATCCCAACCTTCCATTGAACCGCTCGCTGCGCCAGGAAAAGGGCAGCTTCGGCGGTGAGTCGCTGTACTGGTACCAGCCCGATCTGGGAGGCCAGCAGCCGCCCGGCTATGCCGAGCGCCGCATCAGTGTGGTCAAGCTCGACAAAGGGCGTTACGCGCAGATTTCGCTGTATCCGGACAGCGCCCAGGAACTGGGCTCGCTGCAGCAGCTGGCGCAGGGCATGAGCCTGACCCCGTCGGCCGTGGCCGCGGGGCGCTGAAGGTGACGGGGATGACTGCCTGGCAGCATCCCCGCAATGCGACCCGATCCGACGGTAGTGCCGGCCGCTGGCCGGCAAACGCTTCGTTCCCGATCAGAAGAGGTTGCCGGCCAGCGGCCGGCACTCCCTCAGAACTTGCCTTCCTGGAAATCAACGAAGGCCTGCATCAGTTCCTGCCGTGTGTTCATCACGAACGGCCCGTGGCGCATCACCGGTTCGCGCAGCGGACGGCCGGCCACCAGGATCAGCCGCGCGCCTTCGCTGCCGGCCGAAAGGTGCAGCTGCTCACCGCCGCCCAGCACCGCCAGCTCCTGGCGTGCCACGTCACGCGCGGCGTCCTGCTCCCCCACGGTCACGCCACCTTCGAACACGTATGCAAAGGCGTTGTGCCCTTCCGGCAACGCATAGGTCCAGGCGCGATCCGGGGCCAGCGTGATGTCCAGGTACAGCGGATCGGTGGCCGGCTGCACGATCGGGCCCTGCGTGCCATCCACGCTGCCGGCAATCACCTTCACGTCCACGCCCGGCTCCGGGTGCACCACGGGAATGCGCTCGGGCGCGAATTCCTGGTACTTCGGATCCGTCATCTTCTCCTTCGCCGGCAGGTTCACCCACAGCTGGAACCCGCGCATCTGCCCGCTCTCCTGCTCGGGCATCTCCGAATGCACCAGGCCACGGCCAGCGGTCATCCACTGCACGCTGCCCGGGGTCAGCAGGCCTTCGTTGCCGTGGTTGTCGCGATGCCGCATGCGCCCGTCGAGCATGTAGGTGACGGTTTCGAAGCCGCGGTGCGGATGCTCCGGAAACCCGGCGATGTAGTCCTCGGCACGATCGGTACCGAACTCATCGAGCAGCAGGAACGGATCCAGGTCGGGCAGCGTGGGGCCACCGATGACGCGGGTCAGGCGCACGCCAGCACCGTCGGAGGTGGGCATGCCACGGATGGTCCGCAGCACGCGGACCGGTTCGGGAAAGCTCATGGCGACTCCTGTTGGATGGATGCCACTGAAGATGGACGCCACACGGCCGCACGCCAATGGACGGCGCCGCAACCGATTGTTCCATCCCTGATGTTCGCTGCACGTCAGCACAACAAACGTACGACCAAAGTACTACCGCCGATTCGTCCTGCGCCAATTGACCCTGTCGAGGGCACGCGGGACTCTTTGTCTGTCTTTCCGGGAGAGAGCACCTCATGAAAGGGTTTTCCAAACTGGGCTGGGCGGTACTCGCCCTGCTCGGCGCATTCTGTCTGGGCACCGTGGCCCTGCGCCGCGGCGAACACATCAACGCACTGTGGATCGTGGTGGCAGCGGTTTCGCTGTACCTGGTCGCCTACCGCTTCTACAGCCTGTTCATCGCCAACAAGGTGATGCAGCTGGATCCGACCCGGGCCACCCCGGCGGTGATCAACAACGATGGCCTGGACTACGTGCCGACCAACAAGCACGTGCTGTTCGGCCATCACTTTGCCGCCATCGCCGGTGCCGGCCCGCTGGTCGGCCCGGTACTGGCCGCGCAGATGGGCTACCTGCCCGGCCTGTTGTGGCTGGTGGTGGGCGTGGTGCTGGCCGGCGCGGTGCAGGACTTCATGGTCCTGTTCCTGTCCAGCCGCCGCAACGGCCGTTCGCTGGGCGACCTGGTAAGAGAAGAGATGGGCCAGGTGCCCGGCACCATCGCGCTGTTCGGCGCGTTCCTGATCATGATCATCATCCTGGCGGTGCTGGCGATGGTGGTGGTCAAGGCGCTGGCCGAAAGCCCGTGGGGCATGTTCACGGTGATCGCGACGATGCCCATCGCGATCCTGATGGGCGTGTACATGCGCTACATCCGCCCCGGCAAGATCGGCGAGATCTCGGTGGTTGGCCTGATCCTGCTGCTGGCTGCGATCTGGTACGGCGGCAAGGTCGCCGCCGATCCGGTCTGGGGCCCGGCGTTCACCTTCACCGGCACCCAGATCACCTGGATGCTGATCGGTTACGGCTTCGTCGCCTCGGTACTGCCGGTGTGGCTGCTGCTGGCCCCGCGTGATTACCTGTCGACCTTCCTCAAGATCGGCACCATCATCGCGCTGGCCATCGGCATCCTGGTGGTGATGCCGGAACTGAAGATGCCGGCACTGACCCAGTTCGCCGCCAGCGGTGATGGCCCGGTGTGGAAGGGCGGCATGTTCCCGTTCCTGTTCATCACCATCGCCTGCGGTGCGGTCTCCGGTTTCCATGCCCTGATCTCCTCTGGCACCACGCCGAAACTGCTGGCAAATGAGGCGCACATGCGCTACATCGGCTACGGCGGCATGCTGATGGAATCGTTCGTAGCGGTGATGGCACTGGTGGCCGCATCGATCATCGACCCGGGCATCTACTTCGCGATGAACAGCCCGGCCGCGGTGATCGGCGCCGATGCTGCGTCGGCGGCGCACTACATCACCAACACCTGGGGCTTCACCATCACGCCGGAGCAGCTGACCGCGACCGCGGCGGCGATTGGCGAGCCGACCATCCTGCATCGTGCAGGTGGCGCGCCGACACTGGCGGTAGGCATCGCGCAGATCCTGCACCAGGCCATCCCCAGCAGCAGCGACGCAATGATGGCCTTCTGGTACCACTTCGCGATCCTGTTCGAGGCGTTGTTCATCCTGACCGCGGTGGACGCCGGCACCCGCGCCGGACGCTTCATGCTGCAGGACCTGCTGGGCAACTTCGTGCCGGCCCTGAAGAAAACCGAGTCGTGGACCGCCAACATCATCGGTACCGCCGGCTGCGTGGCGCTGTGGGGCTACCTGCTCTACACCGGCGTGGTCGATCCGTTCGGTGGCATCCAGACGCTGTGGCCGCTGTTCGGTATCTCCAACCAGATGCTGGCCGGTATCGCGCTGATGCTGGGCACGGTGGTGCTGTTCAAGATGAAGCGTGACCGCTATGCGTGGGTGACAGCGGTGCCGGCCATCTGGCTGCTGATCTGCACCACCTACGCCGGCTTCATCAAGATCTTCGACAGCAACCCGGCACAGGGCTTCCTGGCACAGGCACACAAGTTCCAGGCCGCGCTCGCCAGCGACACCATCACCGCACCGGCCAAGTCGGTGGCGCAGATGAAGCAGATCGTGGTCAATGCCTACGTCAACACCGGCCTGACCGCGCTGTTCCTGCTGGTGGTGGGCGCGGTGCTGGTGTATTCGATCAAGACCATCCTGGCGGCCCGCCGCAATCCGCAGCGCAGCGACCGCGAGACCCCGTACGTGGCGCTGAAGCCGCATGAAATGGTGGATCTGTGATGAGCACGCAACTGGTTCCCGCCGGCCAGTACCAGGCCCACCGCCGCATCTGGCGGCGCCTGGTGCAGACCGCACGGCTGTGCTGTGGCATTCCTGATTACGACAACTACGTCCGGCACATGCTGGAAAAGCATCCGGACCAGGAGCCGATGGACTACAAGACGTTCTTCCGCGAGCGCCAGGAAGCGCGTTACGGCGGTCGCAACGGTGGCCGCTGCTGTTGAGGTTTGGGTGCCGGGCTTGCAGCCCGGTGCCCGCAGAGGCCGGAGCAACTGCAACTGCAACTGCAACTGCTGGAGCGTCGGCTATGGCTTTCTGTGGGTTTGGCGGGGCGGCGTGGGTTTGCAGGACACGCCGTAAACCCGTCCCTGGGGGCTCGATGGCGCCATCCATGGCGCCAACGGTCCTGCAAGCCCACCCCGCCCCGCCTTTGACAGATTTCCGGGGACCGTGCGAAACATCTGGGGTCGGGTTCGTTTTCGTTGGAAAACGGAGCCGCCCCCTTCTTTGTTCATGGATACCGATGGAATTGATTCACGCATGGCGTGGATCCAGCAGATCGCGGAAAACTGTCGGAGGCGGGGTGGGTCCGGTTGAGGGGGCGTGAGCGCCATGGATGGCGCGACCGAGGCTACATGGACGTATTCACGCCGTCCCCCTCAACCGGACCCACCCCGTCATCACACGGAATGCCGCTCTGGCTTTTGATGTTGAGGTTGCCGGCCAGCGGCCGGCACTACCGCGGGTGCCGGGCGCCGCCCGGCTGGCCTCCTCAGCCGGTCGCCATCCACTTCAGGATCAGGCCAGTGACATAGGCCAGTCCGGTGCCGGTTGCATAACCGACCGTGCCCAGCAGCACGCCCACCGGGGCCAGCGTCGGATGGAACGCCGCTGCCACCACCGGCGCCGACGCCGCAGCGCCGATGTTGCCCTGCGAGCCAATGGCGAAGAAGAACAGCGGCGCGCGCAGCAGCTTGGCCACGACCCACAGCACCAGCACATGCGTGGCCATCCAGATGGCACCGAGCAGGAACAGCCACGGCCGATCCAACAGCGACAGCAGGTTCATCTGCATGCCGATGCAGGCGATCAGGAAGTACAGGAACACCGTGCCCAGCCGCGACGCACCGGCCGCTTCCAGCCTGCGCGCACGGGTGAAGCTCAGGCCCAGGCCCATCGCGGTGGACAGCAGGATCACCCACACGAACTGGCTGTCCAGGCTGAACTGGCTGGCCCAGCTGACGTTGGCCTTGAACCAGCCGGACAGCGGCGCGGCGATCGCATGCGCCAGACCAACGCCGCCCAGTGCCACGCCAACGATCACCATCAGGTCGGTCATGCTGGGAATGCGCGCGTTCTGCGCCTCGTAGGCACTGATGCGCGCCTTCATCTCGTCGATGGCACGGGTATCGGCGCCGTTGCGGGTGTCGATCTGCTGTGCGCGGTTGGCCAGGAACAACAGGATCGCCATCCACAGGCTGGCGCAGGCCACGTCGACCACGGCGAACTGGCCGAAGGTGGTGGCATCGGTGCCGAATACTTCGCGCATGGCGACCATGTTGGCGCCGCCGCCGATCCAGCTGCCGGCCAATGCGGCCATGCCGGCCCAGGTATCACCGGCCACGGTTTCCGGGTGGATCAGCTTCATCAGCTGGAACGAGACGATGGCGCCCAGCATGATGCCGGCAGTGCCGGCGCAGAACACGATCAGCAGTTTCGGGCCGAGCTTGATGACCCCTTTCAGGTCGATCGACAGGGTCAGCAGCACCAGCGCAGCCGGCAGCAGCACGTCACGCGCGACCGGGTTGTACAGCGAGGTGTTGTGGCCATCGATGACACCGGCGGTGTTGTAGATGGCGGGGATGAAGTAGCACAGCAGCAGCGCCGGCACCCAGGCGAAGATCTTCTTCAGCAGCGGGGTCGGGCCACTGGCGGCCCAGAAGATCAGGGCCAGGGTAGCGGCAATCAGGCCCAGTCCAACGATGTCGTTGCTGATCAGGGCAGTAGCGGGTTCGGTCGGCATGGGATCCTCTGTCGATCGAAAGAGCGGAGAAAAAAAAGCGCCGCATAAAGCGGCGCAGGTCGAGATTAACATTGTCTTCACGCCGGGTCATGCTGCAGTGCCGACCACACCTCCACCCCCTCAGGGAGCCTACTCATGCAGCTTGGCGCCTTTTCGGTCAGTCTCTCGGTGAAGGATCTCGCGGCCTCCCGTGCCTTCTACGAAGCCCTGGGCTTCTCGGTCACCGGCGGCGATCCAGCACAGAACTGGCTGGTGCTGCGCAGCAACGGCACCGTGATCGGCCTGTTCCAGGGCATGTTCGAGGGCAACCTGCTGACCTTCAACCCCGGCTGGGACCAGCACAAGCAGGAACTGACCCACTTCCAGGATGTGCGCGAGCTGCAGGCGGAGCTGGATGCCAGGGGCATCGCGCTGGCAGTCCGCACCGATCCCGATGGCCAGGGGACCGGCTACCTGCAGCTGGCCGATCCCGACGGCAACGTGATCCTGATCGACCAGCACGTGGCGCGGCCGAACGGGCGTTGACGCGGACAGCCATCGCGTGGGTAGGCGTCGACCTTGGTCGACGGGCAGCATGCCAACCAGGGTTGGCATCTACCAGGACGGCCGGATCAGCCCGGTCGCGAGGCACTGAAATCGAGCGTGACACGCGTGCCACGCGGCTCGCACGGCTGCAGCTGCAGGGTCCAGCCCAGGTGCTCGCAGAGCCGCGCGATCAGGTCCAGGCCGATGCCGCCACCACGATCGGCGCGCTCGCCACGGGCCATCCGCGCGTGGATGGCCGCGATCTCCTCCGGGCTCATGCCATGTCCGGGGTCCTGCAGGGTCAACACCGCCGACGAACTCAGCCGCAATTCGATGTGGCCACGGCCACTGTTCTCGATGGCGTTGCGCAGCAGGTTGCCGATCGCCGCCTGCACCACCGCCAGCGGCGCGACGATGTCCACCGGCGCAGCCTGGATGCCGATGCTCAGGTCCTTGTCGCCCAACAGATGGCGATGGTCGTCGACGATCTCCGGCAGCAGCTGGTCCAGCGCGATGCGCTCGGCACGCGCCGCCAGTCGTGCCGGATCACGCGCCAGCACCAGCAGCAGTTCGATCAACTGCTCCACGCTCTGCGCAGTGCGCAGTACCCGCTGCATCTGCTGGCGCGCACGCTCGGGCAGGCCCGGTTGCTCCAGCGCCAGTTCGGCGGCACCGGTCATCACCGCGATCGGCGTGCGCAGTTCATGGCTGGCGGTGCTGATGAACACCCGCTCGCGTTCGACGAACTGTTCGTTGCGGTCCAGGTAATCGTTCAGTGCACCGGCAATCGTGTGCAGCTCGGAGCTGCCACGCGGGTCGACCTCTATGCGCTGCCCCTGCGCACCGGGCCGCAGATCGGCGATGCGCTGCGCCAGCAGGCTCAACGGTCGCACCATCCGCTCCATGCCGAAGGACGCCATCAGCACGGTGACGAAGATCATGATCACGCCCGCCAGCATCACCCAGCGCGTGGCGAACTGCTCCAGATCGTGGAAGTCGGAGATATCCAGCGCCAGCGCGACCCGCCCCATCGATTCGGTCTCGCGCACCATCACCGCCGTCTCGCGGCCCTTCACCATCACCCCGTCATGCAGCCCGGGATGCAGGGTACGCAGGCTGTCGGGCAGGTTGACCGCGTCGAAGCGGTAGAGGCTGAGCGTGTCCGAATCCTGCCAGCGGTAATGCGGCTCGTGTTCGACATGTTCGACGATGCTGTCCAGTTCGGAATTGAGCAGCGCGCGCCAGGCAGCGTGCTCGGCATGCTCATGCACGTAATTGCCGACGCTGAACACCGCCAGCGAAAGCAGCGCCAGGTAGCCCAGCAACCACCACAGCACGCGCCGGTACAGCGGCCCGGGCTTACGCGCCTTCATCAGTATCCTTGCCAGCGTCGCTGCCGGTGGTCACGGCCAGCCGATAACCCACCCGCGGCAGGGTGTGGATCAGCTTCTCGGCAAACGGGCCGTCAACGCTGCGACGCAACTCGTAGACATGCGAGCGCAGCAGGTCACCATCCGGCGGCTCGTCGCCCCACAGGGCGAACTCCAGCTGCTGTCGTGTCACCGCACCCGGGCTGGCCCGCATCAGCACTTCCAGCAGTTTGCGGCAGGCCGGGTACAGGTGCAGCACCTGGCCCTCACGCTGGGCCTCCAGCGTCGCCAGATCCAGCACCAGGTCGCCCACCTGCAGGCGCTTGCGCGGGTTGCGGCCCTGCGCACGCAGCAGCAGCGCTTCCAGCCGCACCTCCAGCTCGGGCAGCGCGAACGGCTTGGTCAGGTAGTCGTCGGCACCGGCGCGGAAGCCGGCGATCTTGTCCGGCAGTTCATCACGCGCGGTCAACATGATCACCGGCACCTCGGACGCGTGCTCGGCGCGCAGCCGGCGCAGCACTTCCGGCCCCTCCATGCGCGGCAGCATCCAGTCCAGGATCACCGCATCGTAGGGGTGGCTGCCGGCCAGGTGCAGGCCGGTGATGCCATCCGGAGCCACGTCCAGCACATGCCCGCGCGACTCGAAATAGTCGAACAGGTTGGCCACCAGCTGGCGGTTGTCCTCGATCACCAACAGACGCATGCACGAAACATCCACGGAAGTTCGTACCATGGTAGCGCCGCCCATGTCGGAATGCGGTCGTCCCGCCCCCTTCTGACGCTTTTCCCAGC
>NZ_VMBJ01000077.1:0-10259 GCF_010608305.1 Stenotrophomonas sp. AS012628
CCGCTGCGCTCGCCGGGCATGGCCCGGCGCTACCCTCATCCACGCGTGACGTGGATCTGCGCGGTCAGCGCGCCAGCCAGGCGCCCACGGCCACGCCCAGGGCCAGCCACAGCCATTCCATTGCGCCATTGGCGAGGGTGATCAGGGTCCAGGCCAGGTGCGGGCCCATCCGCATCGTGGCGTCCCACAGATCCAGCCCGATCGAGCCGCCCATCCAGGCGCTGGCGATGGCCCAGTTGGCCACGGCGGCCACCAGCAGCGTGCCCAGCACGACCAGCGCGATGCGCAACCGGCCCGGGCCCAGCGTACCCATGCGCAGCATGAACACCAGTTCCAGGGCGGTCAGTACCGCCATCCAGCCGACCTGCCGGCCGGTCATCAGCGCCAGCACCATCCAGGCAAGGGGAGCAACAACCAGACCCAGCAACAGCATGATG
Source organism: Stenotrophomonas sp. AS012628 (assembly GCF_010608305.1). NCBI lineage: Bacteria > Pseudomonadati > Pseudomonadota > Gammaproteobacteria > Lysobacterales > Lysobacteraceae > Stenotrophomonas > Stenotrophomonas sp. AS012628. The sequence continues at coordinate 438 of NZ_VMBJ01000077.1, forward strand.
GGCCAGAGCCAGGTCACGGTCCTGGCACGCGCGGCATTGGAGGACATCGAAGCTCCCTGAAGATCACCCACAGGATACTGTGGTTTGCCGCAGTGCACCGGCGGCCGCAGGGCGGCTGGGCTAGAATGCCGTCTTGCGTGGCCCCGGCCACGGCCCCATATCGGTCCCCATGTATTCCCGTAGCAGCGAACCTGTCCACTTCGAACGCGATTGCGAGGCCGTGATGGTCCCGCAGGGCGATACCGTGACCCTGCCTGCCGGCAGCTATGGGTACATCACCCAGGCGTTGGGTGGCAGTTACTCGGTGTTTGTCGAGGGCAACCTGTTCCGCATCGCCGGCAAGGACGGCGACGCCATCGGCAAGGAGGCGCCGGCACCGCTGGAGCTGCCCGCCGATGCCACGGATGAACAGGTGGAACAGCTGGTGTGGCAGCAGCTGCGCACCTGCTTCGACCCGGAAATTCCGGTGAACATCGTCGAACTGGGCCTGGTCTACGAAGTCGAGATCAAGCACCTGGACGAAGGCAAGCGCGAGATCGACGTGAAAATGACCCTGACCGCACCGGGCTGCGGCATGGGCGAGATCCTGGTCGACGACGTGCGCAGCAAGCTCGAAATGATCCCGACGGTGGCCGAGGCCGACGTCGACCTGGTGTTCGACCCGCCGTGGAACCAGCACATGATGTCCGAGGCGGCCCGGCTCGAGACCGGCATGCTTTGACCCACGGCCCGCAGTGACGCGGGCCCGGCATTACCCGCAACCAGAACAGGAAATCTCCGGTGTCCCAGTCCATTCCCAGCTTCGCCGTCACCCGTTCGGACCACCCGCGCAGCGCTGAAGAGCGCGCCCAGATCCTGGAGAAGCCGGGCTTCGGCCTGCACTTCACCGACCACATGGTGGAAGTGCGCTGGGACAAGGACACCGGCTGGCACAACGCCAACGTGCGCGCCTACGGCCCGCTGCAGCTGGACCCGGCTGCAGCCGTGCTGCATTACGGCCAGGAAATCTTCGAGGGCATCAAGGCCTATCGCCATGCCGACGGTTCGATCTGGACCTTCCGCCCGGATGCCAACGGCCGTCGCCTGCAGCGTTCGGCGCAGCGCCTGGCGCTGCCGGAACTGCCGGTGGAGATCTTCGTCGAATCGCTGAAGCAGCTGATCGCCGTCGACAGCGCCTGGGTGCCGTCGGCCGATGAGTCGAGCCTGTACTTCCGTCCGTTCATGATCGGCGACGAAGCCTTCCTCGGCGTGCGTGGCGCGCACAAGGCCGGCTACTACGTCATCGCCAGCCCGGCTGGCCCGTACTTCGCCAAGGGCGTCGCCCCGGTGTCGATCTGGCTGTCCACCGAATACGCGCGTGCAGCCAAGGGCGGCACCGGCGCCGCCAAGTGCGGCGGCAACTACGCGGCTTCGCTGCTGCCGCAGCAGAAGGCGCAGGCACAGGGCTGCTCGCAGGTGCTGTTCCTCGACCCGGTCGAAGGCAAGTACCTGGAAGAACTGGGCGGCATGAACGTGTTCCTGGTCTACAAGGACGGCACGTTGGTCACCCCGCAGCTCTCGGGCAGCATCCTTGAGGGCATTACCCGCGAGAGCATCCTGCAGCTGGCCCGCGACCGCGGCATGAAGGTCGAAGAGCGCAAGGTCAGCATCGACGAGTGGAAGGACGGCGTTGCCTCCGGCGAGATCGCCGAAGTGTTCGCCTGCGGCACCGCGGCGGTGGTCACCCCGATCGGCCAGCTGAAGGGCGAGGGCTTCTCGGTGGGGGACATCAATGCCCCGGCCGGCGAAGTGACCATGTCGCTGCGCAAGGAACTGACCGACATCCAGTACGGCCGCCTGCCGGACCGCCACAACTGGCTGGTCAAGCTGGGCTGATCGCCCACGCCGAACCGTAGCGTCGAGCCATGCTCGACTGCGCCTCTGGAAAGCCCGTCCCAGTGACGGGCTTTCTGCGTTGTGGGCCCGTCCGCCAGACCGCAGCAGGTGATCGCTTGACGCAAATAGGTTTGCGATGCAAACTAAATTCAAGCGACCCCGATGGAGCGTGTCATGCAGCAGCCGTCCGTCATCGATCCTTCCTCGCGCCTGCAGGCGCTGACCCGTGAATACTCGCGGTATTCGCGAAGTGCCGGGGGCCTGTCGGCGATGGCAGGCGGCATCGCCTGCCTGGCCTCGTTCCTTGCCGGCGCCCTGTTGCCGACCACCCTGGCGCTGCGCATCGTGCTGATTGCCGTGCCGGTGCTGTGGATCGTCGGCAAGCAATGGCTGGCACGCCGCTACTACCAGCGGCTGGGCCAGGTCGAGGAGCAGGTCACGCCGGTCGAACGCAATTTCCAGCGCTTCTTCATCGCCTTCACCGCGCTCGTAAGCGTGCTGGTGATCGGCAGCGTGCTGACCCGGCTGGTACCGATGGGCGAACGCCCCTGGGACCTGCGCGCCATTGGCTACCTGGTCGTGGTGGCCCTGTTGCCCTGGGTGGTGTGGCGCTGGCTGCGGACACCGCTGGAGTTCATCGTGGGCGTGTTCCTGCTGTGCCAGGCCGCGCTGGCCTTCACCGGGCAGGCGTATGGCTTCGGCCCGAGCACCGCGGTGTTCCCCTTGGCATCCATCGCACTGATCGTGGTCGGCTGGCGTGACCACCAGCGCTTCCAGCGGCTGCAGGTGGAGATGCGCGCGTTCATGGCGGCGCGGACGAACGTCGAATGACCCAGCTGCCTGATTCCAGAGCGCTGCTCCAGCTCGACCGCTTGATCCACGAGCCGGCGCGCCTGCTGATCCTGTCGATCCTGGCAGGTGCCGAATCCGCCGAGTTCGGATTTGTCGAGCATCTCAGCGGGTTGAGCAAGGGCAACCTCTCCAGCCATCTGAGCAAGCTTGAAGCGGCAGGTCTGGTCGCCATCGACAAGTCGTTCCGCGGCAAGCGCCCACTGACCACTTTGCAGTTGACGCCGAGGGGCCGCACTGCCCTGGCCGAGTACCGCACGCAGCTGGCGGCCATCGTTGCCGGCCTTCCCGATCCGGATCGAAAGGACCCCTGACATGACATTGCTTCCGCGCCTGTTTGCAGTTCTGGTTGTTTCCTTCTCTGCTCTCACCAGTGCGGCTGCGGCCACAGATCCGCGCCAACAAGGCGCCACGCTGACCACGCAGTTCTACGAAGGGCACGTCGACGCACTGTGGGAACGGATGACGCCGCAGATGCAGGCGGGGCTGCAGTCCCCGCAGAGCCTGGTGGCGCTGCGCGAGCAGGTGCTGGCGGGCTGGGGCGCAGAAACCGAGCTGGTCAGTGAGAAGGTCGAGAAGGTTGATGGATTCGACACCTATCTGCGACAGGCGCGCTTCGCCAGGAGCCCGGCCATCATCCAGGTGCTGTGGGCCATCGATGCCGAAGGGCGGATCGGCGGCTTCTACATCCGCCCGCTACAGACCGCACCGCCGCAGGCAGCGGCGAGCGGGTTCCTCGACTACCAGACCCGCACACGGCTGCAACTGCCGTTCGACGATGAGTACTTCGTGTTCTGGGGCGGGCGTACTGTCGAACAGAACTACCATGCGGCCCATGCCGGCCAGCGCTTCGCGCTGGATCTGCTGGTGCTCCGCGATGGCCGCTCGCACCGTGGCGATGGGCTGCGCAACGATGACTACTACTGCTTCGGTCGCCCGATCCTCGCGCCAGCCGATGGCACGGTGGTGGAAGTGATCGAGGGTGTGGCCGACAACGTGCCGGGCCAGATGAATGCCGCCCAGCTCACCGGTAACCGCGTCATCCTCGACCACGGCAATGAGGAGTACTCGGTGCTGGCGCACCTGCGCCAGGGCAGTGTGCGCGTTGCGCAGGGACAGGTTGTCCGCAGCGGCGCGCACCTCGGTGACTGTGGCAACAGCGGCAACTCCTCCGAGCCGCACCTGCACTACCAGCTGCAGGCCGGGCCCGTGTTCGGTGTCGGCGAAGCGTTGCCGGCACAGTTCTCCGGTTACGTGGCCGATGGCCAGCCGATTGCACGCGGCGAGCCGGTCAAAGGGCAGCGCATCCGGCCGGCGCGCGTTCCGCAGGCAAAGTAGTCAGCGCGTCCGACGCGGCGGGCAGGCGCTCCGCGGTCGTTGGTGACAGCAGTGGACGCCGATGTCGGCAAAGTCATCGCAGGACATGTGATGACCCAGTCAGGTGCGTGCAGGGCCCGAGAAAGTTCCTTCACCTTCACAAACCCTCGACCCGGGAAGTCTCAGAACGAACATTTCATCTTGCTGAAAAGACGCTGAAAATCTTGTGGTGTCCGGTTTTGGTCTTTAGCGTCATCTGCACGGCGGATCGGAAGGGGGATCCGCTGGCTCGCCGGACTTCGAACCTCGCCAATGCAAGCCAGCCCAGGGTTCGGGCCGGTGCTTCTGCCGATTCCGGCATTCACACCACAAGAAAGGGAAATACGATGTCCCAGGTAACGCAACCGCGTGTGCGTCGAGTGTGGGTGGTCCTTGGTGCGTCCGTCCTGTCATCGCTGCTGCTGGCCACGCCTGCGCTGGCCGGTGATGTCCAGCTCAGCGGCCTGCAGTCCGCGCAGACCCACCAGCGTTTCATCGTGAAGTACCGCGACGGCAGCGCGCCGGTGGCCAACACCACCGCACTGGCCTCTTCACTGAAGAGTGCCGCCGCCGGCCTGGCCAGCAGCCAGGGCCGCGCGCTGGGCCTGCAGCAGGTCCGCAAGCTGGCCGTCGGCCCGACCCTGGTCAAGACCGATCGTCCGCTCGACCAGGCCGAATCCGAGCAGCTGATGCGCAAGCTGGCCGCCGACCCGAACGTGGAATACGTTGAAGTCGACCAGATCATGCGTGCCACGCTGACCCCGAACGACACCCGCTTCAGCGAGCAATGGGGCTTCGGCACCTCCAATGCCGGCATCAACATCCGGCCGGCCTGGGACAAGGCCACCGGCACCGGTGTGGTCGTGGCGGTGATCGACACCGGCATCACCAACCATGCCGACCTCAATGCCAACATCCTGCCGGGCTACGACTTCATCAGCGATGCGGCGATGGCGCGCGACGGCAACGGCCGCGACAACAACCCGAACGATGAGGGCGACTGGTACGGCGACAACGAGTGCCAGGCGGGCTACCCGGGCTCGAACTCCAGCTGGCACGGTACCCACGTGGCCGGTACGGTGGCGGCGGTGACCAACAACAGCACCGGCGTGGCAGGTACCGCATTCAACGCCAAGGTCGTGCCGGTGCGCGTGCTCGGCAAATGCGGCGGTTACACCTCTGACATCGCCGACGCGATTGTGTGGGCCTCCGGCGGCAGCGTCAGCGGCGTGCCGGCCAATGCCAATCCGGCCGAGGTCATCAACCTCTCGCTGGGCGGCGGTGGCAGCTGCTCGACCACCTACCAGAACGCGATCAATGGCGCTGTCGGCCGTGGCACCACCGTGGTGGTCGCCGCCGGCAACAGCAACACCAACGTGTCCTCGTCGGTGCCGGCCAACTGCCCGAACGTGATCGCAGTGGCGGCCACCACCTCGGCCGGTGCGCGTGCCAGCTTCTCCAACTATGGCAACGGTATCGATATCTCGGCACCGGGCCAGGGCATCCTGTCCACCCTCAACAGCGGCACCACTACCCCGGGCAGTGCCAGCTACGCTTCGTACAACGGCACCTCGATGGCGGCACCGCACGTGGCCGGCGTGGTCGCGCTGATGCAATCCGTAGCCCCGAGCCCGCTGAGCCCGGCGCAGGTGGAGAGCATCATCAAGAGCACCGCACGCCCGCTGCCGGGCGCCTGCTCGGGTGGCTGCGGCGCCGGCATCATCGACGCCGACGCGGCGGTCGCTGCAGCGATCAACGGCGGCGGCCCGAACCCGGGTGGCAACGTGCTGCAGAACAACGTTCCGGTGACCGGCCTGGGCGCTGCCAGCGGCGCTTCGCTGAGTTACACCGTGAACGTTCCGGCCGGCAGCACCCAGCTGCGCGTGGCGATCAGTGGCGGCAGCGGTGACGCCGACCTGTATCTGCGCCAGGGCAGTGCCCCGACCGACACGGTGTACACCTGCCGTCCGTACCTGAGCGGCAATGCTGAAACCTGCACCGTCAACAGCCCCGCCGCCGGCACCTGGTATGTGCGGGTGAAGGCGTACAGCACCTTCTCGGGCCTGACCCTCAACGCCCAGTACTGAGCCCAAGCCCCTCTCCATGGGCACGCCCCGGCTTAGGCCGGGGCGTTTTTGCATGGGGCCGCGCGGTGTGCGTGCCGCCGCGTCGTGGTGGGTGCCGACCCTGGTCGGCACGCCGTTCCTCAAACCGATTCGAAGCGGTTCGCGGCCACGTTCTTGCGCACGTGCTGCGGGTCGAAAATCCGCCCGTTCATCGCGATGTACACGCCGCTCGGCAACGACTGCACCGCACCGATCGCGCAGCCGATGTTGAACTCCGCATCCGAACCGCGGAAACGCGCCGGGCTCAGCGCGCCGGTCATCACGATGGTCTTGTCCGGGATCGTCGCCAGCACCTTGCCGGTCTGCACCATCGAATCGGTGCCGTGGGTCACCAGCACGTGCCGGGTCGGCTGCGCGGCGATGGTGGCGCGGATCAGTTCGCGGTCTTCATCGTTGATGTGCAGCGAATCCTTGCGCAGGATCGGAATCACATTGAAGCGGAACGTCACGCCCAGCTCGCGCAGGATCATGCCGATCTGGGGGTCGCCGATCTGGTAGTCCGACTTGTCGTCGAAGTAGATCTTGTCGATCGTGCCACCGGTGGTGACGACCAGGAGCTCTTCCATCATGTGCATGCGCGAAACCAGGACAGGTACAGCGGCGCGGGGCCAGGAACACAGATGATACGGCCCGGCGGGCGCAGCGTCAGCGTCGCTTGCCGAAGCGGGCGCGCAGCCCTGGCAGGCTGGCGCTGAAGATCACCAGCAGGGCCAGCGCGATCTCGATCAGCGCCAGCCAGCGCGTCTCCGGGTGGCTCCAGGCGCTCATCACGCCGTGGCTGAACCAGCCCAGGGCCAGCACCGAGGCCCAGAAACCGGCCTTGCGCCAGCCCAGGCGCAGTGCGATGGCCAGTGCCAGTGGCGGCGCGGTGAACACCAGCTGGGTGGCCAGCCAGTGCTTGTCATTGATGAACCAGCCGGCGAACAGCGCGGCCAGCCCCATCAGGGCCAGCAGCAGGACCGTGCGCGGCGCGGCGCTCATCGGGCCAGCCGCTGCGCGATGTCGGCCACCCGGTGGCCCAGCGCGCGCGCCAACACCGCCTCGTCGTCGGTCGGCTGCGGGTCGTCGGCGGCACCGGCGACGTGGCTGGCGCCATAGGGCGTGCCGCCACTGGTGGTGTGGCTCAGCGCCGGCTCGGTGAACGGGATGCCGACGATCACGCAGCCATGGTGCAGCAGCGGCACCTGCATCGACAGCAGGGTCGATTCCTGCCCGCCGTGCATCGAGGCGGTGGAGGTGAACACGCCGGCCGGCTTGCCGGAAAGGGTGCCATTGACCCATTCGGCGCCCAGCCCATCCAGGAAATGCTTGACCGGGGCGGCCATGTTGCCGAAGCGGGTCGGGCTGCCGAGCAGCAGGCCCTGGCACTCGACCAGGTCCTGCACGCTCACATAGGGGGCGCCATCGTCGGGCACCGGCGGCTGCGCGGTCTGGGTCACCGCGGCCACCGGCGGTACCGTGCGCAGGCGCGCGCTCATGCCCGGCACTTCGCCGATGCCCCGCGCGATCTGGCGCGCCAGCCGTGCCACCGAACCGCCCCGGCTGTAGTACAGCACCAGAATCTCGCCCATCGTGCCCGCTTCTCCTCGTCGTGTGGCCACCAGTATGGCTATCCTGCGAGCATTCCGCATCGGGTACCCTTTCGCCGATGGAACCTTTGGATACGCTCAACCTGTGGATGGAGCGCGCGCGGGATCGCGCACGGGCCATCAGTTTCGGCCGCTTCCTGTGGCATCGCTTCCTCGACGACCGCCTGTTCCAGGCAGCGGCGGCGCTGGCGTACACCACGGTGTTCGCGCTGGTGCCGCTGGCCATCGTGGTGTTCGGCGTGCTCTCGGCCTTCCCTGTCTTCGACCGCTGGAGCGACCAGCTCAGCGATTACGTCTTCTCCAACTTCGTGCCCAACGCCGCGCGTGCGGCGGAGGGCTACCTGCGGCAGTTCTCGGCCAGTGCCGGCCAGCTCACCGCCGCTGGCTTCATCGCGCTGGTGGTATCGCTGCTGATCACCCTCAACAGCGTTGAAGAGACCTTCAACCAGATCTGGCGGGTCGGTTCGACCCGGCCCAAGCTGACCCGCTTCCTGGTCTACTGGACCGTGCTGACGTTGGGCGCGATGCTCGCTGCCGCTTCGCTGGCGGTGTCGGCGCGTGTGTTCGCGATGCCATTGTTCGGGACCCAGGAAGGTCGTTGGCTGGCCGAGTTCGCGCTGCGGCTGGCGCCGATCCTGATCGAGTTCGTCTGCATCACGCTGATGTTCCGGGTGGTGCCGCACCACACCGTGAAATGGCGGCACGCGGTGCCCGGCGCGATTCTCGCGGCGGTGATCCTGGAACTGGTGAAGTGGGGCATCGGCGCCTATCTGGGCAGTTTCCAGTCCTACCAGAAGCTCTACGGCACGGTGGCGTTCGTGCCGATCCTGCTGCTGTGGATCTACCTGTGCTGGGTGGCGGTGCTGCTGGGCGCGTCGCTGTCCTCGTCGATGGCGGCCTTCCGCTACCAGCCGGTGGAACTGCGCCTGCCGCAGGGCTACGAGTTCTATGGCCTGCTGCGCCTGCTCGGCCGCTTCCACCATGCACGTGCCAAGGGCAAGGGCCTGGCCGACGATGAAATCCTGCGTCTGGAGCCGATGCTGACCGACTCGCTGCTGCAGGACCTGGCCTGCAACCTGCAGGAAATCGGCCTGTTGCGCCGCGATGAACGCGGCGAATGGCTGCTCTCGCGCGACCTGGACCAGGTGAGCCTGGCCGATCTGTACGAATGCACCCAGCTGCGCATCCCGGTAGCCGAGCAGCATCTGCCCTACCGCGACGACAGCCTGGGCCGTGCTGCGCTGGCGGCACTGGACGATCTGCGGCTGCCCCTGCGCGAACGCCTCAAGCGCAAGGTCAGCGATATCTACACCGATTCCGGAGACATGCCATGACCCGCAAGACCCCGTTGCTGCTCCCGCTGGCCCTGCTGCTGGCGCTGTCGGCCTGCAAGCCGGCCCAGGAGCCGACCCCCGCCAGCAGCCAGCCACCGGCACAGGCGCCGACGCCGACCACTCCGGCACCGGTCGATGAAACCCCGGCCGAGCGCACCACCGCCGAGTTCCCGACGCTGAAGATGAAGGCAGTGGATGGCAGCGACTACGACCTGGCCGCGCATCGCGGCAAGTGGGTGGTGGTGAATTTCTGGGCGACCTGGTGTGCACCGTGCCGCAAGGAAATGCCGGAGCTGTCGGCGCTGCACGCGATGCGCAGCAACATCGAGGTGGTCGGCCTGGCCTATGAAGACATCGAGGTGCCGGAGATGCAGTCGTTCCTGACCAAGCATCCGGTGACCTATCCGATCGTGATCGTGGACCCGTTCGACCCGCCGGCGGATTTCGCCACGCCGCGTGGTTTGCCGTTGACGCACCTGCTGGACCCGCAGGGCAAGCTGGCGCACAGCTTCCTCGGCCCGGTGACGGCCGCCGACATCGAAAAGCAGATCGCTGCTGCCAAGTAGGTTGGGTATCGGCAGGGCTGCGCCCTGCACCCGCCGAAACTTTCAAGCAACGGCAACAGCAACAGCAACTGCCAAAGTGCGATTTCCGTCTTGTGGCGGGGCGGTGTCGGAGTGCGGGGACGCCGCA
>NZ_VMBJ01000078.1:0-10113 GCF_010608305.1 Stenotrophomonas sp. AS012628
AGCCCCCAAGGATGGGTTTACGGCGTGTCCTGCAGCCCCACACCGCCCCGCCAGACCATCGACAATCCAGAGCCGCTTTGGCTCTGGCTTTGGCTCTGGCTTTGGATTCGGCCCTTGCCTCTGCAGGTGCAGGGCGCAGCCCTGCCGAAACCCACCCTCAGGAACTGCAGGACAGCATCGAGCAGCCGGCGCGATTGTCGGCCCACGCCGGGCGCTTGCTGGCGAAGTGTTCCAGACCGGCACGCTCGGTGTATGGATTGCGCAGTACGTCCTGCAACGCATGAACACCGCCGAGGTCGCCCTGCTCCGCGCGATCGATGGCTTCCTGGGCCAGCCAGTTGCGCAGCACGTACAGCGGGTTGGCCGCTGTCATCTTCGCCAGGCGCTCGCTGGCCGGCAGCGGATCGGCCTGCAACCGCGCCGCATAGTCCTGCAGCCACTGCTGCAACGGCGCCTGCACCGCCTGCTGGCGCGCCTCGTCGTAGTACACCGCATCCAGCAGCGCCGCATCCGGTGCCGCCGGATCGATCTGCATCAGCGCACGCCAGGCCAGCGTCATGTCCATGCTGCCGTCCTGCATCAGCTGCTGCCAGCGCAGGTAGAGCTGCAGGTCGTCATCGTCGGCGGCGGCCAGGCCGAGCTTGGCTGCGGCATCGCGGCGCGTGCAGGCCACGAAGGTGGACTGGTATGCAGCCAATCCAGCCTGCAGCGGTGCCACATCGGCAAACAACGGCGACAGTGCCTGCGCCAATCGGCTCAGGTTCCAGTACGCCACCTGCGGCTGGGTGCCGAAACGATAGCGCCGGCCTTGGGCATCGGTGGTGTTCGGCGTCCACTCCGGATCGAAATCCTCGACCCAGCCATAGGGACCGTAGTCGAGCGTAAGACCAAGAACGGACAGGTTGTCGGTGTTCATCACGCCATGCACGAAGCCGACGCGCATCCAGTGCGCGATCATCTCGGCGGTGCGCACCGCGATCTGCGCGAACCAGTCGCCATACAGCGCCTCACCCTGCCCTTGCAGTTCGGGGAAGTCGCGGGCGATGCAGGCATCAACCAGATGCTGCAGCAGTGCGGTTTCCCCGCGCGATGCCGGAAGCTCGAAGGAACCAAAGCGCAGGAACGACGGCGACACGCGGCATACGATGGCGCCGGGCTCTGCACGCGGATGGCCGTCGTAGAACATGTCGCGCACCACGTCGTCGCCGGTACCAACCAGCGACAGCGCACGCGTGGTCGGCACGCCAAGGTGGTGCATCGCTTCACTGCACAGGAACTCGCGGATCGACGAGCGCAGTACCGCGCGACCATCGGCGCCGCGCGAGTACGGCGTGGGCCCCGCCCCCTTCAGCTGCAGCTCCCAATGAAGGCCATCGGGCGCGACCAGTTCACCCAGCGAGATCGCGCGACCGTCGCCGAGCTGGCCGGCCCAGTGACCAAACTGATGGCCGCCGTAGTTGGCCGCCCAAGGCTGCATGCCGGCGTACAGCGCGTTTCCGCCAAACACCTGCGCGAAGCTTTCGCTTTCGACTTCAGCGGTATCGAAACCAAGCATCGCGGCAACATCCGGCGACCAGGCCAGCAACGTGGGCGCCGTCACCGGGGTCGGCATCACCGGCGACCAGGCCGCACCCAGCACTTCGCGCCGGCGCGGGCCGGATTCGGGATCGCCCGGCAGGGTCTGCAGCAGGCGGTTGTCGAAACGGGGGCTGTCGGTATCCATGGTGCTGAAGATGGGGGCGACGGCCGCCCTCCTCAATTGCCGCTGAGCGCCTGCAGGTGGCCGCCGTGGGCCTCGGCACGCTGGTAGGCGGGTCGCTCACCGATACGCTTGAGGAAACCACGCAGTGCCGGCTTGTCGTCGAGACCACCGCCGCGCGCGGCCGCAGCCTGGATCGGGAAGCTCATCTGGATGTCGGCCGCGCTGAAGCGTTCACCGGCAAACCACGGGCTTTCGGCCAGGCGGCGCTCCATCCAGTCCAGGTGCAGGCGCCGCTGTGGGCCGATGAAGCCACGTTCGGCCTTGTCGGCGATACTGCGCGCGATCGGACGGGCGAAGAACGGCATCGGCGCGTTGCGGATGCGGCCCATCACCAGGGTCAGCAGCAGCGGCGGCATCGCCGAGCCTTCGGCGTAGTGCAGCCAATAACGGTAGGCGATGCGCTCGGCGCCATCGGCCGGCATCGGTGACGGCGACAGCTGGCGTTGGGTGTCATAGCGATCCGCGAGGTAGTCGAGGATGGCACCGGACTCGGCCAGTACCAGCTCGCCATCCTGCAGTACCGGCGACTTGCCCAGCGGATGCACGTTGCGCAGCTTCGGCGGCGCCAGCAGCGTCTTCGGATCGCGCGGATAGCGGCGCAGTTCGTAGTCCAGCCCCAGCTCCTCCAGCATCCACAGCACACGCAGGGAACGGGAGTTTTCCAGGTGATGGACGATGCGCATGGGGATGATCCTTAGGGAGGCCCCCATCGTACCGCGATGGCTGCATGCCCCATGTAGCGTCGAGCCATGCTCGACTGCTTTCCAAAGACAGTCGAGCATGGCTCGACGCTACAGAACAGCAGGCAACAAAAAACGCCGGAAGCTTTCGCTTCCGGCGTTCTGGCTACCAAACGGTAGCAGACGGATTAGACCGCCTGCACCTGGTCAGCCTGCATACCCTTCTGGCCCTGGACGGCGATGAAGGTAACCTTCTGGCCTTCCTGCAGGGTCTTGAAGCCGGTGCCCTGGATGGCACGGAAGTGCACGAACAGGTCCGGGCCGCTTTCCGGGGTGATGAAGCCGAAGCCCTTGGCGTCGTTGAACCACTTGACGGTGCCGGTCTGACGATCAGACATTTGACTAACTCCTGAAACACATGTTGAAAAAAATCGCAGCCACCGGGTATCGGGGCCGAGACTGAGTTGCAGGCGTTGGTAAAGCGGATCGATGAGCGGATCGTGAGATCAACTGCACCAGGCCACGATTCACGGTGACCCTAGCAAACACAGTGGGTCGAACGATACGCGTGTTTTCTGCAAAAAGCGATAGCCCGGACGTTCATGGGCAAACCCTGCCCGCTAGGCGTGACAAGGCTTGGCAGCCGATCAAGCCTAACTCCGAGTCCCCATTCAGGTTTTTCCTACCCTACACTGGGTAAATGACTGAAGCTGAAACCCAAAAAGCTGAACCCGCCCTGCCCCGCATCTGGGTGGACGCGGATGCCTGCCCCACCGTCATTCGCGACATCCTGTTCCGTGCCTCTGAACGCGTTGGGATCGAGCTGACCCTGGTCGCCAACCAGTGGATCCGCACCCCGCCATCGCGCTGGCTGCGCTCGATCCAGGTGCCGCAGGGCCTGGACGTGGCCGACAGCGCCATCGTCGAGCGGGTCGCCGCCGGAGACCTGGTGGTCACCCAGGACATCCCGTTGGCCGCCCTGGTGCTGGAGAAGAAGGCCGTGGCGCTGAACCCGCGCGGCCAGCTGTACACCCCGAACAACATGGCCGAGCGGCTGTCGATGCGCAATTTCATGGAAGAGCTGCGCGGCGCCGGGGTGCAGACCGGCGGCCCGCCGCCGCTGGGCCCGCGCGACCGGCAGCTGTTCGCTGCCGAGCTGGACCGCTGGTTGGCCCGACGCCCGGTTCGCTGAACGGCCCTACCCGCCCTGGCCGGGCAGGCACAGGCGGCGCCGGCTGCTGAACCGCCGGGGCTCCCCGCTCAATGGGTCATCGAAGGCCAGCCCCTGCGCCAGCAGCTGCAGGGGCGACTCGACCGCTTCATCCGGGCGCGGCCTCAGCAGCGGATACAGGTCATCGCCCTCGATCGGCGCGCCCAGCGCCGCCATGTGCACGCGCAGCTGGTGCTTGCGGCCGGTTTCCGGCAGCAGCCGGTAGCGCCAGACCGGCCCTTCAGCCTCGATCAGCTCGATCCGGCTGCGCGCATTGGGCTCGCCCGGCACTTCGGCCATGCGGAAGAATGGCTCCCCCGGCACCAGGCGGCTGTCCCGCTGCAACGGAAACGCCAGCCCGGGCAGCGCCGGTGCCAGCGCCTCATAGGTCTTCTCGATGCGCCGTTCGCGGAACAGCCGTTGATAGGCATCACGCGTGGCTGCCTGGGTCGAGAACAGCACCAGGCCGGCGGTCAGCCGGTCCAAGCGGTGCAACGGCGCAAGTTCGGTGTTGCCGGTGCGTGCGACCAGGCGCGCCAGCAGGGTTTCGCGCACATAGCCACCGGCCGGCGTCACCGGCAGGAAGTGCGGCTTGTCCGCCACCAGCAGGTGCGCATCCAGATGCAGGATGGTCTCGGCGAAAGGAACCACCGGCTCGTCGGCCACCTCGCGGAAGTACTGGATTTCCAGCCCCACCTGCCAGGGCATGTCCGGCGCCAGTGCCCTGCCCTGCGGATCCTGCACACGGCCTCGTGCGAAGCGGTCCTGCCACTGCGCACGGTCGATGCGAGGGAAACGTGCACACAGGCCATCGAGCAGGCTGCGCCAGTGTCCGGGCGGCAGCTGCAGGCGGCTGGGCAGGGTCATCGGTGGCACTCCTGCGGCAGGAAACAGTGAAAGGGTGCCACGTTGACGCGCCACAGACAGCCCGGCCACGGACACCCCTGGAGCAAACCTCTATCATTGTCGTCTTTAGTCCACGGACCCCCCATGGCTCTCACCGCCACCATCCGCAAGGCCGAACTGCAGATCAGCGACATGGATCGCGGCTACTACGTGACCCACAACCTGACCCTGGCCCAGCACCCGTCCGAGACCGACGATCGCCTGATGGTGCGCCTGCTCGCCTTCGCGCTGAACGCCGGCGACCGCCTGGAATTCGGCCGCGGCCTGAGTACCGATGACGAGCCGGACCTGTGGGAGCACGACTACACCGGCGACATCCTGCAATGGATCGACCTGGGCCATCCAGACGAATCGCGCATCCGCAAGGCCAGCAACCGCAGCCGCCAGGTGCAGGTGGTGAACTACGGCGGCAACGCTTCGGACATCTGGTGGAGCAAGCAGAGCAAGGGCCTGGGGCGCTTCGACAACCTGTCGGTGGTCGACCTCGATGGTGCCTTCGTCGAACTGTGGGGCCAGCAGATCCAGCGCGCCATGCGCTGGAGCGTGCTGATCCAGGACGGCGAAGTGCAGCTGCTCAACGACCAGATCCAGCTCGACGTAATCCCGAACTGGCGCAAGCGCGCCAAGGCATGAGCACCATCCGTTGCGATGTGGTGGTCATCGGCGCCGGCGCGGCCGGGCTGATGACCGCAATCACGGCTGGCCAGCGCGGCCGCCAGGTGCAGGTGATCGACCATGCCAACAAGGTCGGCAAGAAGATCCTGATGTCCGGCGGTGGCCGTTGCAACTTCACCAACACCGGCACCACCCCGGCCAACTTCCTGTCGGCCAACCCGCACTTCTGCAAGTCGGCGCTGGCGCGCTACACGCCCTGGCACTTCATCGAGCTGGTGCACAAGCACGGCATCGCGTATCACGAAAAAGAGCTGGGCCAGCTGTTCTGCGATGTCTCGTCCAAGCAGATCGTGAAGATGCTGGTGGACGAATGCCAGGCGGCCGGCGTGCAGGTGCGCACCGAGTGCAGCGTGCAGCGCATCGAGCACGGCAGCGATGGCTTCCGCGTGCATACCACCCATGGCCTGTTCCATTGCGCCTCGCTGGTGGTTGCCACCGGCGGCCTGTCCATTCCCAGCATGGGTGCCACCGGCTTTGGTTATGAAGTGGCCCGACAGTTCGGCCACCAGGTGCTGCCGACCCGCGCAGGGCTGGTACCGCTGACGCTCAGCGGCAAGCACCAGGAACGGCTGGCCGATCTGAGTGGTGTCGCCCTGCCGATCGAGGCGCGCTGCAACGGAAAGAGCTTCCAGAACTTCATGCTGCTGACCCATCGCGGCGTGAGTGGCCCGGCGATCCTGCAGATCTCCTCGTTCTGGCAACCCGGCGATGCGCTGGAGCTGGACCTGCTGCCCGGCCAGGATGCCGGCGAGTGGTTGCGCCAGATGAAGCGCGAACGACCCGCCGCCGAACTGCGCACGGTGCTGGGCGAAGTACTGCCGAAGCGGCTGGCACAGCGGCTGTGCGAACACTGGCTGCCCGACCGGCCCGTGCGCCAGTTGGACGAGCCGGTGCTGCGCCAGGCCGCGCAGCTGCTGGGCGCGTTCCCGCTGGTGGCCAGTGGCACCGAGGGCTACCGTACCGCTGAGGTCACGCTCGGCGGCGTGGACACCGCCGAGGTCTCGTCTTCGACGATGGAATCCAAGCGCGTACCCGGCCTGCATTTCGTCGGCGAGGTGCTGGATGTGACCGGCTGGCTGGGCGGCTACAACTTCCAGTGGGCCTGGGCCAGCGGCCACGCGGCCGGTGGCGTGGTGTGAACCACATCGCCGTTCGATGCGTGCAAGGGGTGCGCGCATGGACGGTTCGGCGCGCATCGTGTATCTAGATTTGCAGATTGGGGAGCAGTGCATGCAGAACGCGAACGACATCACCATCCGCCTGCTGATCGTCGATGACAGCGGCGAGAACGCCGAGGCCATCGTCAGCACCCTGCGCAACAGCGGCATCGCGGTGCGTCCGTGGCGCCCGCAGGATGCTGCCGAACTGTCCCAGGTGCTGGCCAGCCAGGCCATCGACCTGGTGCTGGCTTCGCCCTCGCAGGGGATCCCGCTGCCACTGGTGGCCCAGCATATTGCTGCCAGCGGCAAGGACATTCCGCTGGTGCTGCTGGCCGAACGCATCGACGAGGACGAGCTGGTACAAGCCAGCAGCCACGGCATCCGTGCCCTCGCCCTGCGCCAGCGTTCCGAGCACCTGCTCGCCGTGGTCCGTGATCAGTGGGTGGACCTGCAGGCTCGTCGTGGCCTGCGCCGCATCGAGGCGCAGATGCGCGAGACCGAGCGCCGCTGCGATGCCCTGATCGCTTCCTCGCGCGACCCCATCGCCTACGTGCATGAAGGCATGCACATCCGCGCCAACGACGCCTATCTGGAGATGTTCGGCTACGAGCACTTCGACGATATCGAAGGCATCTCGCTGCTGGACATGGTCGCCGCCCAGCATGTGGAAGGCTTCAAGCAGCTGCTGAAGGGCCTCAGCCGTGGCGAGGCGCCGCCGCCGCAGTACCAGCTTGACGCGCGCCACGAGGATGGCAGCGCGTTCCCGGCAACGATGGAATTCACCCCCGCCACCTACGAGGGCGAATCCTGCCTGCAGGTGGTACTCCGCCGCCGCATGGAATTCGACCCGGAACTGGCGCGCGAGGTCGAGGACCTGCGCCAGCGCGACCAGGTCACCGGCCTGCTCAACCGACCGACCTTCATGCTGCAGCTGGAAAGCGCGGTGGCCCAGGCCGGGCGCAGCGAAGGCCAGTTCGGCCTGCTGCTGATCGAGCCGGACCACTACGCGCGCCTGCTGCCGGATATCGGCCTGGCCTCGGCCGACATCCTGATCGGCGCCCTCGCCGCCCTGCTGGCCGAGGTGGTTGGCGAGGACGCGCAGCTGGCCCGCTTCGGCGAACACAATTTCGCCGTGCTGCAGGCCGGGCCCTACGCGCAGACCGTGGCACTGGCCGAGCGCATCCGCGAAGCCTACGCCGCACACGTCTTCAGCATCGGCGCGCGTTCGGCCACGGTAACGGTCAGCATCGGTGGCGTGCAGGTGGGCGAGAAGATCGCCAGCATCGGCCAGGTGCTGGCACGCGCCAGCGAATGCACGCAGGCCGCCGCCGAACTGGGCAACACCTGCCGCATCTTCGACCCGGCCGCTGCCGACCGCGTGGAGGAAGAACGCGTGCTGCGCTGGGTCGCCCGGATCCGTGAAGCACTGGCCGGTGATGGCTTCCAGCTGCACTACCAGCCGGTGCTGAACCTGCAGGGGGAGTCGCTGGAGCTGTATGAGGCCTACCTGCGCCTTGAGCACAATGGTGAACTGCTGAGCCCGACTGCGTTCCTGGGCATCGCGGAGGAACACGGCCTGCTGGCCGACATCAACCGCTGGGTGGTGTCACGGGCGATCGCTGTGCTGGGCCAACGTGCACGCGAAGGCCATGCCACGCAGATGCTGGTGAAGGTGACGCCAGAGTCGTTCGACGACCCGCAGATGATCGCCACCCTGCGTCGGGAACTGCAGGCACAGGGCGTGCCCGGCGAACGGCTGTGGCTGCATGCGCCGGAAGCAAAGGTGTTCACCCATCTGCGCAGTGCGCAGCAGTTCCTTGCCGAAGTGGCGCCGCTGGGCTGCCGCATCGGCCTGGAGCAGTTTGGTTCGGGATTGGATTCGTTCCAGCTGCTGGCCCACTTCCAGCCGCAGTTCCTCAAGCTGGACCGCGGTTTCACCAGCGATCTGGCCGCCACCCGGGAAAACATCGACCGCATCAGCCAGATCACTGCGCGTGCGCAGGAAGCCGGCATCCGCACCATCGCCGAGTTCGTCAGCGATGCCAACTCGATGACCCTGCTGTTCAGTGCCGGCGTGGATTACGTGCAGGGCGACTTCGTCGGCCCGGCGTTGCCGGAGATGGGCTTCGAGTTTGGGTGATCCCTACCTGTAGACCCGAGCCATGCTCGGCTGCGAGACTCAAGCGAAGAGCAGCCGAGCATGGCTCGGCTCTACACAAAGAGAAGGCCGGCTTTCGCCGGCCTTTTCATTGATCAGGTCATGTCGACCAGATTGTCGATCTTCACGTCCGGGTTGACGTCGGCCTCGTAGTCGACGCCCTCCACGCCAAAGCCGAACAGGCGCAGGAAGTCGGCCTTGTAACCGGCCAGATCGCTGATCTCGTACAGGTTCTCGTTGGTCACCTGCGGCCACAGCGCAACTACCTTGCCCTGCACGTCTGCCGCCATTTCCTTGTAGTCGGCACGCAGGCGGCCTTCCTCATCGACCAGCGCAACGGTATGGCCCTCGCCATCGACCAGGTCGTGGCGCAGGCGATCGATCGCCACGCCGTCGGCCTTGCCGCCGTAGAGGATGTCGTACAGCACATCCAACTGCTCGATGCAGCCTTCGTGGGTGCCCTTTTCCTTCATCACCTTGAACAGCAGCGACAGGTACAGCGGCATGGTCGGAATCGCCGAGCTGGCCTGGGTCACCACCGCCTTCAGCACCGATACGCGTGCATCACCACCAATCTTGGCCAACTTCTCGCGCAGGCCCAGCACCTTGCTGTCCAGGTCCTTCTTGGCGGCACCGATCGAGCCGTTCCAGTAAATCGCCTGGGTGATCTCTTCGCCCACATAGGTGAAGGCGGTGGTGGTGCAGCCGTTGGCCAGCACGCCGGCATCGGCCAGCGCGTCGATCCACATCTGCCAGTCCTCACCGCCCATCACCGCGACGGTACCGGCGACTTCTTCCGGGGTGGCCGGCTGCAGATGGGTCTCGGTCAGCACTTCCTTGTCGGTATCCAGGCCACGCAGCGTGATCGGCTCGCCGATCGGCTTCAGCGTAGAGCTGATGATTTCACCGGTCTTCGGGTGCTTGCGGCGCGGCGCCGCCAGGCTGTAGACGACCTGATCGACCTGGCCGAGATCGGCCTTGATCATTTCGATGGTCTTCGCCTTCACTTCATCGGAGAAGGCATCGCCGTTGATGCTCTTGGCGTACAGGCCAGCTTCGTCGGCGTACTTGTGGAACGCGGCCGAGTTGTACCAGCCGGCCGTGCCCGGCTTGGTCTCGCTGCCCGGGCGTTCGAAGAAGATGCCCAGAGTCGCGGCGCCACTGCCGAAGGCAGCGGTGATGCGCGCAGCGAGGCCGTAGCCGGTGGAGGCGCCGATCACCAGCACGCGCTTGGGGCCGTTCTGGATCGGCGGGCGCGCGCGGATGTAGTCGATCTGCTGCTTGACCGCGGCGTCGCAGCCGGTCGGGTGGGTGGTGACGCAGATGAAGCCGCGGACGCGCGGTTTGATGACCATGGATACCTCGGGTTGGCAGATGCGGCGCGCGGGGCGCTCAGCAGGAATATGGGTGCGCGCATGCGCGCGCGAACCGCAGGATCGTAGTGCGCGGGGGCCGAATGCACAACCGACGCTGCCGTAGGGTGGTGTTTCTTTTGCAGGGTTGCACCCTGCACCCGCAGAGGCCTGAGCAACGGCAACAGCAACAGCAACAGCGGGCATTCC
>NZ_VMBJ01000079.1:0-9642 GCF_010608305.1 Stenotrophomonas sp. AS012628
AACCTCAACTGCGCGATTTCTACCAGTCGCTGCGAGCCCGAGGCAAAGAAGGAAAAGTAGCCATCGTGGCGGTGATGCGGAAGATGCTGGTGATCCTCAACGCCCGGGTGCGCGACGCTGAAAACGGGTTGGTCCCAGCCTAAGGCCAGGCAGGGCGCAAGACCAAAGGCTGCCGGCCAGCGGCCGGCACTACCGTGCCCGTCTCATGGAGGGGCCAAGCTCCTCCATCAACACAGTTGCTCCATGGACGGATTCACGGCGTCCCCTGCCAGCCCACACCACCCCGGCCCACAAACAACATCACGAGGCGCCAGCGCTTTGGCAGTTGCTGTTGCTGTTGCCGTTGCCGTTGCCGTGCGCCTCTGCCTGCCGCAGGCATCGACCCTCCCACCACCCGCACCCGATACAATGGCCGTCTGCCGTACCCCGGCATCCCGTCCCTGAGCCAAAGAGTTGCCCATGTCCATCGTCCGCATGACCGACCTCGACCTCTCCGGCAAGCGCGTGCTGATCCGCCAGGATCTGAACGTGCCGATCGAGAATGGCCGCGTCACTTCCGAACAGCGCATCACCGCTTCGCTGCCGACGCTCAAGCGCGCGCTGGAGCAGGGCGCGGCGGTGATGGTCACCTCGCACCTGGGGCGCCCGAAGGAAGGCGTGTGGAGCGAAGCCGAGTCGCTGGCGCCGGTCGCCCAGCGCCTGTCCGAGCTGCTCGGCCGCGAGGTTCCGCTGGAGCGCGACTGGGTCGACGGCGTCGACGTGCAGCCGGGCCAGCTGGTGCTGCTGGAAAACTGCCGCATGAACGTCGGCGAGGGCAAGGACGATGAAGCCCTGTCGAAGAAGTACGCGGCGCTGTGCGATGTGTTCGTGATGGATGCCTTCGGCACCGCGCACCGTGCGCAGGCCTCCACCCACGGTGTCATCCGCTTCGCCCCGGTGGCTGCCGGTGGCCCGCTGCTGATGGCCGAACTGGACGCGCTGGCGCAGGCGCTGGATGCACCGGCCAAGCCACTGCTGGCCATCGTCGCCGGCAGCAAGGTCAGCACCAAGCTGGAACTGCTGGCCAACCTGGTCGGCAAGGTCGATCAGCTGATCGTCGGTGGTGGCATCGCCAATACCTTCATTGCTGCCGCCGGCTACAATGTCGGCAAGTCGCTGTACGAGCCGGACCTGCTGGATACCGCCAAGAAGATCGTGGCCGATGCCAAGGCGCGTGGCGCCGACATTCCGCTGCCGGTGGACGTGGTCACCGCCAAGCAGTTCATGCCGGACGCGGTTGCCGAAGTGAAGGCGGTCGACGCGGTTGCCGAAGACGATCTGATCCTGGACATCGGCCCGCAGACCGCTGCGCAGTACGCGCAGCTGATCGAAAAGGCCGGCACCGTGGTCTGGAACGGCCCGGTCGGCGTGTTCGAGTTCGAAGCCTTCAGCAAGGGCACCGAAGCGCTGGCCCGCGCCATCGCCAGCTCGCCGGCATTCTCCATCGCCGGTGGCGGCGACACCCTGGCCGCGGTCGACAAGTTCGATATCGCCCAGCAGGTCAGCTACATCTCCACCGGCGGCGGTGCGTTCCTGGAGTTCCTGGAAGGCAAGACCCTGCCGGCGGTGGCCGCACTCGACGCGCGCGGCGCATGAGTGCCGAGCGCGGCAAGGATGTGCTGTTCTTCGACCTCGATGGCACGCTGATCGATTCGCAGGTGGGCATCACCGCCTGCATCGCTTACGCGCTGCAGAAGATGGACCATCCGGTGCCGCCGCAGGAGACGCTGCTGGGCTGGATCGGTCCGTCGCTGCGGACCACCTTCGCGCCGCTGTTCGTTGAACCGGCGCGGGTGGAACAGGCGGTGGGCTACTACCGTGAGCGCTTCGACGCCGAGGGCTGGCGCGAGCATACGGTGTACCCGCAGGTGGAAGACACCCTGCGCACGCTGCACGGTCGTGGCCACCGCCTGGCGGTGGTCACGGCCAAGAACGAGCCGCATGCGCGCCGCATCCTCGCCCACCTGCCGTTCGGCGGGCTGTTTGAGGAGATCGTCGGTTCGACCCTGGACGGCTCGCGCAGCCACAAGCCGGAGCTGGTGGGCGAGGCGCTGCGTCGGCTGCAGGTGCAGCCCGCGCAGTGCTGGATGATCGGCGACCGCCGCATGGACATCGAAGGCGCACGCCACCACGGTCTGCGCAGTGTCGGTGTGCTGTGGGGTTTCGGCGGTGAGGTCGAACTCACCGAAGCCGGTGCCGGCCAGCTGGCCCGTGAGCCGGCGCAGCTGACGACGCTGTTGGACTAGGCTCCTGTAGAGCCGAGCCCATGCTCGGCTGCTTCGGCCTATGCCCAGCCGAGCATGGGCTCGGCTCTACAGAACTGCCTGCGCCAGCGTATGTCCGGCCGATGTCCGCTCCATGACCCGCGAAGTCAGGCAGCACAAGGCTGTAACCGTATACATGCGGCGTGAAGGATGTGCTAATTTCCGTTCTTTATCGGGAGAGGCCCATTCACCATGTTCGAGCGTCAGCGTCGCACCAAGATCCTTGCCACCCTCGGTCCGGCCACTGATCCGCCGGGCGTGCTGGAGGATCTGTTCCGCGCCGGCGTCAACGTGGTGCGCCTCAACTTCAGCCACGGCGATCCCTCCGGCCAGGCCAAGCGTGCCGCCGAAGTGCGTGCCGCTGCGGCCCGCGTGGGCGTGGAAGTGGGCATCCTGGCCGATCTGCCGGGCCCGAAGATCCGCATCGAGCGCTTCGCCGAAGGCAAGGTGCAGCTCAAGGCGGGTGACCGCTTCGACCTGATCGCCAGCGCCAATGCCGGCCCCGGCGATGCGACCCAGGTGGGCGTCAGCTACCTCGGCCTGCCGCAGGACGTCGGCCCGGGCGATGTCCTGCTGCTCGATGATGGCCTGATGCAGCTGCAGGTGGTCGAGGTGCAGGGCGAGCGCATCATCAACACCGTGCTCAATGACGGCGCGCTGTCTGATCGCAAGGGCCTGAACAAGCAGGGCGGTGGCCTCTCGCTGGGCGCACTGACCGAGCGCGACAAGGAGCTGATCGGCATCGTCGCCAGGATCGGTGTCGACTTCATCGCCGTGTCGTTCTGCCGCAACGCGCAGGACATGAACGACGCCCGTGACATCGCCCGCTCGCATGGCTGCGATGCTGCGCTGGTGTCGAAGATCGAGCGCACCGAAGCGATCGAGAACCTGGAAGAGATCGTCGAGGCCAGCGACGTGGTGATGGTGGCCCGTGGCGACCTCGGCGTGGAAATCGGCGATGCCGAGCTGCCGGGCCTGCAGAAGAAGATCATCAAGGCCTCGCTGGCGCAGAACAAGGTGGTGATCACCGCCACGCAGATGCTGCAGTCGATGGTCGAAAGCCCGATCCCGACCCGTGCCGAAGTGCTGGACGTGGCCAACTCGGTCATCGACGGTACCGACGCGGTGATGCTGTCGGCTGAAACCGCTGCCGGTGCGTACCCGGTCAAGGCGGTGGAAGCGATGGCGCGTATCTGCCTGGGTGCCGAGCGCCAGTTCCAGACCGAGACCGACTTCAACGCCTCGCCGCGTAATCTGGAACGTGCCGACCAGGCGATTGCCATGGCCACCATGTTCCTGTCGCAGCACGTGGGCGTGCGTGCGATCGTGGCGATGACCGAATCCGGTGGCACCGCCCGCTACCTGTCGCGCTTCCGCGCCAAGGCGCCGGTGTTCGCAGTCACCCGCCACGACGGCGCGCGCCGCCAGATGGCCCTGATGCGCGATGTGTTCCCGATCAACTTCGACAGCCGTGGCCTGACCCCGCGCGAAGCCGCGCGCGGCAGCATCCGCCTGCTGGTGGAAGCCGAACTGCTGCAGGCCGGTGACCGCGTCGTGTTCACCAGCGGTGAGCACATGGAAACCCTGGGCGCGACCAACACCCTGCGCCTGCTGGAAGTGGGTGAAGACGGCCGCGCCAGCGGCCTGGGCGATCTGTAAACCCCGTCGGCCCCGGGTCGGAGCCGCCGTGCGGATCCGACCCAGGGTCAGATCCGCAAAGGGGCTCTGACCCGGCGCAACAGGACATCGCCTGTCCGGTGCGGACATTGGAATCGTTTCCAGACTGGCCTGCACGTCGGCGCAACGGGCGGCGGGGCTATACTTACGTTTTTCCCGCACCCGCCACAGGAAGTACATGAGCATCGAACAGCTGGCTGAAACCGCCCAGGCCATGGTTGCCCCGGGCAAGGGCATCATCGCGATCGACGAATCCACCGCTACCATCGCCAAGCGTTTCGCTGGCGTCGGTATCGAGAACACCGAGGAGAACCGTCGTGCCTACCGCGAACTGCTGCTGACCACGCCGAAGCTCAACGAGCACATTTCCGGCGCCATCCTGTTTGACGAAACCATCCGTCAGTCGACCAAGGACGGCGTGCCGTTCGCCAAGTACATGGCCGACCACGGCATGATTCCGGGCATCAAGGTGGACAAGGGTGCGCACCCGCTGGCCGGCTGCCCGGGCGAGCTGGTGACCGAAGGCCTGGACGGCCTGCGCGAGCGCCTGCAGGAGTACTACAAGCTGGGTGCGCGCTTCGCCAAGTGGCGGGCGGTGATCAACATCGGCGAAAGCATTCCGTCGGGCACCTGCATCGAGTCCAACGCCCACGCGCTGGCCCGCTATGCCGCGCTGTGCCAGGAATGTGGCCTGGTGCCGATGGTCGAGCCGGAAGTGATCATGGACGGCGACCACGACATCGAGACCTGCTACGAAGTCACCGAAGCCACCCTGCGTTCGCTGTTCGACGCCCTGTACCAGCAGAACGTGCTGCTGGAAGGCACCATCCTGAAGGCCTCGATGGTCATCTCCGGCAAGGGCTGCGATGAGCAGGCCGACGTCGAGGAAGTGGCCGAGTCGACCGTGATGTGCCTGAAGAGCACCGTGCCGGCCATCCTGCCGGGCGTGGTGTTCCTGTCCGGTGGCCAGAGCGACGAGCAGTCCACCGAGCACCTGAACGCGATGAACCAGCTGGGCAACCTGCCGTGGCCGCTGAGCTTCTCCTACGGCCGCGCCATGCAGCAGGCCGCGCTGAAGCTGTGGGCCAAGGACATGAAGGGCAACTACGCTGCTGCCCAGAAGACCGTGTACGAGCGCGCCAAGGACAACGGCCTGGCCGCGCTGGGCAAGTGGAACGGTTGATCCGTCCCATCGCTGGATGAACAAGGCAACGCCGGCATCACGCCGGCGTTTGCTTTTGCGGGTATCGTTTCCGCCCCCACGCGCCCGGCCGGTGCGTGGGAACCACATGGAAGGCCAAGGAGAAACAACATGCGTTTGGCAGCAATCACACTGGCCGTCGCCACGGTCCTGGTCGCCGGCGGTTGCAACCGTCTCGGCGGCGGTGGTGACGCAGGCAAGGCCGCGTCGCTCGATTTCGACAAGCCGGTGTCCGGCGAGATCACCTCGCGCAGCGGCATCAACTACAACGACGGCAGCCATCACCAGCTCTACCAGATCAAGCTGGAAGACAAGCAGCTGGTTGGGCTGAAGCTGACCGGCTCGCTGAGCGGCTCGATCGCCGTCTTCAACAACGGCAGCCTGGTGGCCAGCAGCAACACCGGCTACGAGCGCGAGGGCGACGTCTCGCTGGCCTTCCGTGCCAACGGTGGCGGCACCTACCAGGTAGCGGTCAACGCCAACGGCTCGACCGATTACGGTCCGTACCGCCTGCGCGCCGAGAAGCTGGTGCCGTACGACGGCAAGCCGCTGGCGGGCAGCGGCGAGATCGTCGACATGCTGGCCGGTGGTTCCCAGGACTACACCCTGCAGGTGGACAAGGCCGGCCTGTACGAGATCCGCCTGGTGTCGGATGTCTTCGATCCGGTGCTGAAGCTGTCGGGCCAGGGCGTGGACGCCGAAAATGACGATGGCGGGGACAGCACCAACTCGCGCCTGACCCTGTCACTGAAGCCGGGCAAGTACACCCTGACTGCACGCGGTCTGGGCGACGGCGTCAGCGGCATGTTCACCCTGTCGGCCAACCGCATCGAACTGCCCGGCAATCTGGTGGAACGCGATGGCACAGCGCTGCCGAAGTCGGGCAGCGTGTACACGATGCTCGACAACGACGGCCGCCGCCGCTTCCTGCTGACCCTGGATCGCCCGGCCGACGTGCGCCTGGATGCGATTTCCAGCCAGGTCGATACCGTGCTGCGCGTGGTCGGCGGCGACGTCGAACTGACCGATGATGACGGTGGCAGCGGTACCAATTCGCGCCTGGAAGAGACCCTGCCGGCCGGTCACTACACCGTGGACGTGTCCAGCCTGAACAATGGTGCGGGCATGGTGGAAGTGCGCGTGCAGGTCGAGGGTGCCAGCGCCGACGGAGCTGCGGCCTCGGCGGCACGTGCCGCGGCCGATGCTGCCGCTGCTGTGGCCGATGACGCCGCTGCTGCGGTGGAAGCTGCCAGCCGTTGAGCGTGATCCACGCCGCGCGTGGATGACGACAACGATGCAACGGAAAAGGCCGGGCAATGCCCGGCCTTTTCTTCTACCTGCAGCGCTGTGGTTCAGTGCGCAGCGGCGAAGCCTGCATCGCCCAGCGGCGGCAGCACCGACCCGCGCGGTTCGTTGTCCGTGCTTTGCCCGGCGGCACTCAACGCCTGCTGGTAGGCCTTTGCCGTGGCAGTGTTGAACGCCACCAGCACGATGCGCATCGGCTGTGCATGGCTGCGCTGCCACGCCAGTGTTTCCGTCACTGCGATCTGCGCGGCCTGGTACAGGGGATAGCCATACACGCCACAGCTGATCGCCGGGAACGCGATCGACTGCACGCCCAGCGACTCGGCCAGCTGCAGCGATTTCCAGTAGCAGTTGGCCAGCAATGCCGGTTCGTCGCGCTGGCCGTCGTGCCAGACCGGGCCCACCGTGTGCAGTACATGCTGCGCCGGCAATGCATAAGCATCTGTGGCGCGCACTTCGCCGGTCGGGCAACGCACGCCCGGGCGCAGCTCCGGCAGTTGCTCGCACTCGGCCAGCAGCGCAGGGCCCGCGGCACGATGGATCGCACCGTCGACACCGCCGCCACCGAGCAGTGTTTCATTGGCCGCGTTGACGATCGCATCCACCGCCAGGGTCGTGATGTCGCCCTGCCAAACTTCGATCTTCATGCGTCCGTCTCCTGCCTGTGAGGTGTTCCGCGCAGCGTCTGCGCCGGCTGTTCCCACGGTAGGGGACAGGGCATCGATACTGCGTCATGACCGTCTCACGCGCTGCGATCCGACGGCCTTCACGCACGATGGCGGGCGACGCCTTCACGCAGGCTGAAGCAGGGCGCACGCCGGGCACGGCCCGGCGCTACCTGCAGTCGGACGTCGGTAGCGCCGGGCCATGCCCGGCGGATCGCATTACGGCAGGCCGGCCAGCCAGTCGTCGTCGGAACCCTCATTCACATCGGCGAACAGCGGCGTGGAGAAATAGCGTTCACCGGTGTCGGGCAGCATCGCCAGGATCACCGCGCCCGGTTCAGCACGGGCCGCCACGTCCAGCGCGCTGGCCACGGTAGCGCCGGCGGAGATGCCGACGAAGATGCCTTCTTCTGCAGCCAGTCGGCGTGCGGTGGCGATCGCGCGGTCATCGTCCACCGTTACCAGTTCATCCACCACATCGCGGTTGAGCACGTCCGGCACGAAATCCGGCGTCCAGCCCTGGATCTTGTGTGGCTTCCAGTCATCGCCCTTCAACAGTGCGGCGCCGGCCGGTTCGGTGGCGATGATGCGGGTCTGCGGGCGCGCGACCTTCAGCACTTCGCCAACACCGGTGAGCGTGCCGCCGGTGCCCCAGCCGCTGACGAAGTAGTCCAGCCGCTTGCCGGCGAAGTCGCGCAGGATCTCGGCGGCGGTGGTGTTGCGGTGGTACGCCGGGTTGGCCGGGTTGGCGAACTGGCTGGCCAGGAACCAACCGTGCTGTTCGGCCAGTTCGGCGGCCTTGCGCACCATGCCGCTGCCACGTTCGGCGGCCGGGGTCAGGATCACCTTGGCGCCATAGGCGCGCATCAGCTTGCGGCGCTCCACCGAGAAGGTTTCGACCATGGTCGCCACGAACTTGTAGCCGCGCGCGGCGGCGACCATCGCCAGTGCCACGCCGGTGTTGCCTGACGTGGCTTCGACGATGGTGTCGCCCGGCTTGAGCACGCCACGCGCTTCGGCGTCGAGGATGATCGCCAGCGCCAGGCGGTCCTTCACCGAGCCGCCCGGGTTGAACGACTCGACCTTGGCGTAGACGCTGACCTGCGGGGGCGCCAGGCGCTGCAGCCTGACGATGGGGGTGTTGCCGACGGTATCGAGGATGGAGTCGTACAGGGCCATGGAAGCGCTCCGGAAACGGGGCCGCGCCGGGCTTCGGCGGGCGAAGGGGGAGGGCTGGCTGTTCAGGCCAGCGGCTGCCGGCTGACCGTAGCGCCAGCATATGACGCCCGGAAATGACCAGATACCTTTCTTAAACAACCTTTGGTTATAAGCTGGTGACGGCAAATGACCCTAGAGTGGACTTCCGCCCCACGCCGCCTGCCTCCCATGACGCTGACCCAGCTGCGCTACCTGGTTGCCATCGCCGACGCCGAGCTGAACATCACGCTCGCCGCCTCGCGCGTGCATGCCACCCAGCCTGGCCTGTCCAAGCAGCTCAAGCAGCTGGAAGACGAGCTCGGCTTCCTGTTGTTCGTGCGCAAGGGCCGCAGCCTGGAGTCGGTCACTCCGGCCGGCACCGAGGTGATCGCCCGCGCCCGCGCGGTGTTGGCCGAGGCCAACAACATCCGCACCTACGCGGCCAACCAGCGCCGCGAGAGCCAGGGCCAGCTGATCCTGACCACCACCCACACCCAGGCGCGCTTCGTGCTGCCGCCGGCGGTGGCAGCGATCAAGCAGGCCTACCCGCAGGTCAGCGTGCACCTGCAGCAGGCCGGCGAAGCCGACGCGCTGGACCGCTTGAACCAGGGTGACGCGGATATCGCCATCATCAGCACCGCCGGCGGTGAGCCCACCGATGGCATCGCGGTGCCGCTGTTCCGCTGGCGGCGTCTGGTGGTGGTGCCCAAGGGCCACCCGCTGGACCGCGCCGGCCGCGCCCCGGACCTGGCCGCGCTGGCCCGCCAGCCATTGATCAGCTACGAATCCTCGACCCGTCCGAACTCGTCGCTGCAACGCGCCTTCGCCGCCAATGGGCTGGTGCCCGACCTGGCACTGACCGCGCTCGATGCGGACCTGATCAAGACCTACGTGCGTACGGGTCTGGGCGTAGGCCTGCTGGCCGAGATGGCGGTCAGTTCCAACGATGAAGACCTGCGCTCGTGGCCGGCGCCGGACCCGATCAGCGAGTGCATTGCCTGGGCGGTGCTGCCGCGTGACCGCGTGCTGCGTGATTACGCGCTGGAGCTGGTGCACGTGCTGGCACCGCAGATTGATCCGCGCGATCTGCGCAGGGTGCTGGATGGCAACCAGGCGGCGGCGTGGCCGGTGCCACCGACGTGGGAGTCACTGACCCAGACCATCACGGTGTGAGGGGTTGGTCGAGCAGGGCTTGCAGCCCTGCACCTGCCGAATCAATGGCAAAAGCCGAAGCAACAGCAACAGCTGGCTTCCGTGGGGGGCGGGGCGGTGTGGGCAGGCAGGACACGCCGTA
>NZ_VMBJ01000008.1:0-24838 GCF_010608305.1 Stenotrophomonas sp. AS012628
CACCCCTGCCACCGGACCCACCCCGCCTTCGACAGGTTCCTGAGGCTGTTGGTGGGTGTCGATCTTGGTCGACACGCTTTCCCAAGGGTCAGAAGGGGTTCAGTACCACGCGCTGAATGCGCGCCCCGGACGGGTAGACTGTGGCCCTTGCTCCCTTGAAATCCGGTTGCCCGATGTCCGCCAAACTCCGCTGGTTGCCCCTGTTGTGCCTGGCCCTGGCGGGCTGCAGTCAGCTGGAGAATCCGGGCAATGTGACCGCTGCCGACAAGGCGGCGCGGGCTCCCGCCAGCGATGGCGAGAACATGGTGTCGATCAACGCCGCCGATGCGCCACCGCCGCCGGCGCCGCCGCGCAGCCGGGCGGATCGGCCGTGGCCGCAGGCGCAGCTGGAGAACGGGCGTGCGTGGGTCAGCTGCAGCACCGAATATGCCGGTGACGCGGGCGACGGTGTCGAGCTGGAAGGCCTGCAGCGCGAGCAGATCAGCCAGGCGCTGGCGCCCTGCGCCGAACGTGGCCTGATGCGCGTGCGCTACGCCGGCAAGATCAACCCGGGCTTCGCCGAGATGATGTGGCGGTTGGCCGTGGTTGCCGACCAGCAGAAGATCCACAAGCGCATCCTCGACCTGGATTCCAGCGGGGGCCAGGTGGAATCGGCGATCGTCGCCGGTGACAGTATCGGTGAATCCGGCTGGACCATCTGGGTGCGCGAAGGCTCGATCTGCCACAGTGCCTGCGTGTTCGTGCTGGCCGCCGGTGACAACCGCTTGCTGTCAGGCAAGGTTGGCATCCACCGCATGATGCGCATCAGCTCCAAGGCCACCTCGCGCGCAGAACTCAACCGCGAGCTGCACGAGGTCTACGACAACGTAAAGGACTACCTGCAGCGCAACGGCGTGGCGGTGGGCGTGGCTGATCTGATGATGACCGTGCCCAACCGCAGCCTGCGCCTGCTGACCGCGGACGAGCTGCGCCAGTACGGCCTGGATGGCACCAACGCGGTGCAGGACGATCTGGAACGGATCAAGCAGATGCGGGCCTGCGGCGATGATTTCGTGCAGCGCAAGGACGCGTTCCTGATCGCCTTCGACCAGCAGTGCAAGCGCGAAGGCGCCGACATGGAATCGATCAACAGCTGCGGCCAGGCACTGAAGCAGCGCTTCGGTTTCCCGGATGCAGTGTGCCCGGAAGAAAGCCCGCTGTCGGAGATCGACGTGGCGACGCTGCCGCCGGCACCGTCGGAGCCGCCGCCGGTGGCCGAACAGGCGCCGGCAGACTCCGGCACGCCTGCCGCGCAGGCCGATGCCGCCACGGTGGAAGGCAGCGCCAACGCGCGCTGACGAACAGCTCACCGCGCTGGCGTAGACTGCGGTTCTTTCCCGAGAACCGGCGGTGTCCATGAAGCGCGTGCTCCTGCTGCTGTCCCTGCTGCCCCTGACCGCATTGGCGCAGGCACCTGCGCCGGCCACGCCCGCCCCGGCACCCGCGCGCCCGGCACCGGCCTCGCCAGCGGCTGCAAAACCGGCTACCGCCGGCGCTCCGGTGTTGACCGCCGCGCAGCAGGCGCAGGTGCAGAAACAGGACGCGGAAATGGGTGCGGCCGCAGTGAAGGCGGCGCAGCTGGTGGATGCCAACCGCGCAGGCGAATTGTGGGACGGCGCTTCGGCCGTCGCGCGTCGTGCGGTACCGAAGGCCGCCTTCGTCAGCCAGTTGACCACCGAGCGCACGCGCCTGGGAGCGCTGGCCGGGCGTGGCCAGCCGACCATCACCCGGGTCAAATACAGCGCCGGTGCCGCCGTGCCGGAAGGGCTGTACATCAACGTCAGCTTCCCGACCCGTTTCGCCAACAGCGCGCAGCCGGTGCGCGAGCTGGTCTCGTTCCGTTTCGACGAGGACCAGGTGTGGCGCCTGGCCGGTTACAGCCTGCGTGCGTCGGCACCCTGAGGAGATGCATGATGGCAACTGAACTGACGATGCTGGCCTGGTCGGTGCTGCTGGGCTTTGTCTACATTTTCGCCACCTCCACCGTGGTCACCCGCGAGCGCGGGATGAAGTGGAATGCTTCGGCGCGAGATGGCGAAGCGAAGCCGGTCAGCCCGCTGGCCGGTCGCCTGCAGCGGGCCCAGGCCAACTTCCTGGAAACCTTCCCGTTCTTCGCCGCCGCCGCGATCGCAGTGGTCGTGGCTGGGCGCGGCAACGACACCACCGCGCTGGCCGCGCAGGCCTACTTCTGGGCGCGCGTGGCCTACTTGCCGCTGTATGCCGCAGGCGTGCCCTACGTGCGCAGCCTGGTGTGGCTGGTGTCGCTGCTGTCGATCCTGGCGCTGGTGTTCGCGTTGTTGTGACCCGGGCCTGATCCAGATCAAGGCCGGTCAGGTGTGTGGCGCTATGCTGGCCCGGACTGAATCAACGGCAGGAGGCGCGCATGCGCAGGATGGACGTGGTGGTGGTCGGCGCCGGACCAGCAGGCCTGTGCTTCGCGCGCGCGCTGGCCGGCAGCGGGCTGCAGGTCGGGCTGGTCGAAGTGCAGCCGCGCCAAGCCTTGGCCGAAGCCGCCTTCGATGGCCGCGAGATCGCGCTGACCCATGCCTCGCGGCAGAGCATGGAGCAGCTGGGGTTATGGCAGCGCCTGCCGCATGCCGAAGTCGCTGAACTGCGCGATGCCAAGGTGATGAATGGTGGCTCGCCGTTCGCGCTGACCTTCGCCAGCAGCCAGGTCGACGGCCAGCCGCTGGGCTGGCTGGTGCCCAATCATCTGATCCGCCGTGCTGCATGGGATGCCGTGCAGGGCCAGGACGGCCTGGAGCTGTTCGACGGGCGCAAGGTGCAGGGCGTGCAGGCCGATGCACAGGGCCATGTGGTCAAACTCGATGACGGCAGCCAATTGCATGCGCGGCTGCTGGTGGCCGCTGACAGCCGCTTCTCCGCCACCCGCCGCATGCTCGGCATCGGTGCGCAGATGCGCGACTTCGGCAAGTCGATACTGGTGTGCCGCATGCAGGTCGAGCGCGACCATCACCACACTGCCTGGGAATGGTTCGGCTACGGCCGCACGATGGCGCTGCTGCCGCTCAACGAGGGCCAGGCGTCGGCGGTGATCACGCTGCCGCCGCGGCAGATTGAAGAACTGCTGGCAATGGATGAGGTGGCCTTCGGTGAGGCCATCAGCGGTTGCTTCGAACATCGCCTGGGCCGCATGCAGCCGGTGACCACGCCGCAGGCGTATCCGCTGGTAGGTGTGTACGCGCACCGCTTTGTCGGCGAGCGTTCGGCACTGATCGGCGATGCCGCAGTCGGCATGCACCCGGTCACCGCGCATGGCTTCAACCTGGGACTGGCCAGCGCACAGCGGCTGGCGCAGGGCATCGTCGAGCAGCAGCGTCGCGGTGCCGACATTGCCGCGGCCGGCATGCTGGCCAGCTACCAGCGCGGTCACCGGCTGGCGTCGCGGCCGCTGTACGAGGCCACCAATGCGATCGCCAGCCTGTACACCGACGATCGCCGTCCGGCGCGCCTGCTGCGGGCGGCCGGCCTGCGCCTGGCGCAGGGCGTAGCACCGTTCAGGCAGCTGATTGCCTCGCACCTGACCCAGCGCGTGGCCTGAACAGCTTCAGATCAGCCGGCAGCCAGCACCCGGATCTGGCTGTCGGCGAATTCGACCACCTGGCCTGCGCGGATCTTGCAGGCCTTGCGCAGTTCGACTTCGCCATCGACCCGCACCTGGCCGTCACCGATGACCATCTTGGCTTCGCCGCCGCTGGTGACCAGGTCGGCCAGCTTCAGCAACTGCTTGAGTTCGACGTAGTCACCGTCGAGGTCGAATTCGAGAATCTGCATGGAGCGGGTTTCCTGGGAAGGGGCGCGGGCCAGCGGCCGGGCCGGGGAAGAGGGCGCGTATTGTGCGCCAGCACGGGGCATGACGACACGCGCATGGCAAGCTGTACACCTTGTTCAGGATCAATGCGGTATGATTCCGCTCTGAGCGAGTGAAATCTCCTCCAACCGAGCAGCGCCAGGGCACGCGATAAGAAGGGCGCCCAAAGCGCGGACCATCACCTTTTTTATCGCACTGCCAGGAAGACGGCAGTGTCTTCGGAGTTCCCCATGTCCCAAGATTCCCAAGCGCCGCTGCAGTTTGCGCAGCTCGGCCTGTCCGAGCCCGTGATGCAGGCGGTCACCGCCATCGGCTACGAAACCCCGTCGCCGATCCAGGCCGCCACCATCCCGGCGATGCTGGAAGGCCGCGACGTGCTGGGCCAGGCCCAGACCGGCACCGGCAAGACCGCCGCGTTCGCGCTGCCGGTACTGTCCAACATCGACCTGCAGCAGATCAAGCCGCAGGCCCTGATCCTGGCACCGACCCGCGAGCTGGCCATCCAGGTTGCCGAGGCGTTCCAGTCCTATTCGTCGAAGATCCCGGGCTTCCGCGTGCTGCCGGTGTACGGCGGCCAGCCGTACGGCCAGCAGCTGTCGGCCCTGCGCCGTGGTGTGCACATCGTGGTCGGTACCCCCGGCCGCGTGATCGACCACCTGGACCGCAGCACCCTGGACCTGTCCGAGCTGAAAACCCTGGTGCTGGACGAAGCCGATGAAATGCTGCGCATGGGCTTCATCGACGACGTCGAAGCCGTGCTGAAGAAGCTGCCGGAGCAGCGCCAGGTGGCCCTGTTCTCGGCCACCATGCCGCCGCAGATCCGCCGCATCGCGCAGACCTACCTGCAGGACCCGGTGGAAGTGACCATCGCGGCCAAGACCACCACCTCGGCCAACATCCGCCAGCGTTACTGGTGGGTGAGCGGCATGCACAAGCTGGATGCGCTGACCCGCATCCTGGAAGTCGAGCCGTTCGACGCGATGATCATCTTCGCGCGTACCAAGGCCGGCACCGAAGAACTGGCCAGCAAGCTGCAGGCCCGTGGCCTGGCCGCTGCCGCCATCAACGGTGACATGCAGCAGGCCCAGCGTGAGCGCACCATCGCCATGCTGAAGGAAGGCAAGCTGGACATCCTGGTGGCCACCGACGTGGCCGCCCGTGGCCTGGACGTGGAGCGCATCAGCCACGTGCTGAACTACGACATCCCGTACGACACCGAAAGCTACGTGCACCGCATCGGCCGTACCGGCCGTGCCGGCCGCAGCGGCGAGGCGATCCTGTTCGCCACCCCGCGCGAGAAGGGCATGCTGCGCCAGATCGAGCGCGCTACCCGCCAGCCGATCGAAGAGATGCAGCTGCCGAGCGTGGAGGCGGTCAACGACACCCGCATCAACAAGTTCACCTCGCGCATCAGCGAAACCCTCGGCGCCGGTGGCCTGGACTTCTACCGCCAGCTGCTGGAGCGCTTCGAGAACGAGCAGAACGTGCCCGCCATCGAGATCGCCGCCGCGCTGGCAAAGCTGCTGCAGGGTGACACCCCGTTCCTGCTGCAGCCGCCGGTGCGCGCCCCGCGTGAAGAGCGCGCGCCGCGCGAGCGCTTCGACCGTGGCGACCGTCCGGAGCGTGGCGATCGATTCGACCGCAACGAGCGTGGTCCGCGCTTCGAGCGTGGCCCGCGTCGTGACGACGCCGAAGGTGGTTTCGAGCAGCGTCCGCGCCGCGAGGTTCCGCCGCGTGGTGCACCGGAGCAGGGCATGGAGACCTACCGCATTTCGGTGGGCCACCAGCATGGCGTGAAGCCGGCCAACATCGTCGGCGCCATTGCCAACGAAGCCGGACTGGAAAGCCGCTTCATCGGCCGCATCGACATCCACGACGACTTCTCGCTGCTGGACCTGCCGGCGCAGATGCCACCGGACGTGCTGTCGCACCTGCAGAAAGTGTGGGTGTCCGGCCAGCAGCTGCAGATGCGTGCGCTGGCCCCGGGTGAAGACACCAACCCGGCCCCGCGTCCGTTCAAGCCGCGCTTCGACAAGCGTGGTCCGGGCGGCCCGGGTGGCCCGCGTCGTGGCGGCCCGGGTGGTCCGGGTGGCCATGGTGGCGACCGCGGCGGTGACCGCGACAGCCGCCCGCCGCGTCGTGACGGCTTCAAGCCGCGCGGCCCGCGCAGCTTCTAGGCCGCACCCGCAGCCGTCCTGATCAACGCCAGCCTCCGGGCTGGCGTACAGGAAAAGGGGACGGAGGGGATTAAGTCGTAAATGGCAGGCCGCGCGCTTATGCCGAAAACGACTTAATCCCCTCCGTCCCCTTTTTCGCATGGCCCACACATTGCCGGTCATAGGCTGGGCCGGTTCCAAGGGAGGTTGTCACCGCAGCACATTCGGGGGGATCCGGGATGGGTAGAAGTGGCACGGACCAGCAGAGCCGGCGGGTGCCGATGACCCGTGGCCTGGGATTGCGCTTTGCGTTGTTGACGGGCATGGCGATCGGGTTGGTCGCGCTGTCCGCCTTGATCCAGGAGCTGCAGGCGGCCTCCACCGCATGGATCGCCGGCCAGGGCTACTGGTCGCGTGGTCAGCAGGATGCGACCGCCGCACTCAGCCGCTATCTGGCGCGCGGTGATGCCCAGGACCTGGACGACGCGCGCCAGGCGCTGCGGATTCCGTTGGGGGATCTGCAGGCCCGGCTGGCGCTGGAACAGGCGGTACCGGACGAGGAGAAGGCCAGGCAGGGCTTCCTGCAGGGCGGCAACGCGCGCGCCGATATTCCGCGCCTGGTGTTCTCGTTCCGCTATGCACGCGACATCGGTGCATTCCGGGAAGCAAGCACGCTGTGGCGACAGACCGATGATGACCTGTTGGCCGTGCAGCGGCTGGTCGCCGAGCTGCAGTCGGGGCATGCCCAGGGGGCGCTGCCAGTGGCGGACCGCGACCGGTACCTGCAGCAGCTGCGTGATCTGGACCGGCGGTTGCAGGTGCAGGCACAGGCATTTTCCCAGGCGTTGCTGCGCATGGCCACGATGGTGCGGATCGCCACGCTTGTGGTCGGTGGGCTGTCGGTGCTGGCGATCAGCCTGATGGCTGTCGCGCTGGCGCGCCGCGTCGGCAAGGACCTGACCGAGCACGAAAGCCGCTTCCGTGCGGCCTTCTACCAGGCCAATGTCGGCATGCTCAAGCTCGACACCGACGGCAAGGTGATCGAAGCCAACCAGGCGATGGCCGATATCCTCGACTACCGACGCGACGTGCTGCTGCAGATGTCGCTCGGTGATCTGCTGATGGAAGGCGAACTGGTCATCGATGGCGTCGGCCGCATTGACTGGGACCGGCAGCTGCGGCCGAGTGAGCTGCGCTTCTGCCGCCGCGATGGCAGCCTGGTGTGGGGGCGCTGGAGTGGCACCGGCGTGCGCAGCGCGGGAGGTGGCCTGTCGGTGTTTGCGATCATCGAGGATGTCAGCCAGAACCATGCCCTGGCGCGCGAGATCGAACACCACGCCAGCCACGATCCGCTGACCGGCCTGATCAACCGGCGTGAGATCGAGCGGCTGCTGGAACGTTCGCTGCTGCAGGTGCGCAGCGACGGCGGCACGCATGCGCTGTGCTACATCAACCTGGACCACTTCAAGCTGGTCAACGACAGCTTCGGCCACGCCGCCGGTGACCAGATGCTGCGCAGTTTCGCCGACTATCTGGTGGCTGCAGTGCGTGACGGTGACTGGGTCGGCCGCCTGGGCGCCGACGAGTTCGCCGTGTTCCTCGCCCATGCCGGGCAGGACGAGGCCAAGCGGGTGCTGCAGCGGGTGATCCGCAACCTGGGCCAGGCCACGTTCCCGATCAGCGAGGGCAGCCCGCAGCTGAGCTGCAGCATCGGTGTGGTTGAAGTCAGCGCCGACGCCCCCGATGCGAACTGGCTCATGAGTGCTGCCGACAGCGCCTGCTATGCCGCCAAGCAGGCCGGTCGCAACCGGGTGCACTGTTTCAATGAGAACCGCATGGCGCTGGAGGAGCGCCGCCGGGAAGCCGAGCGGTTGCAGGGCGTCAGCCTGGCGATGGCCGAGAACCGCATGCTGCTGTATGCGCAACGCATCGCCCGCGTGGGCGATCCGACCTACCTGCACTACGAAGTGCTGGTGCGCATGCGCGGTACCGACGGCAGCCTGCACCTGCCCGGACAGTTCATGCCGGCAGTGGAGCGCTATGGCATGGCGGTGGCGCTGGATCGTCACGTGCTCGGGCTGCTGTTCCGCCACCTGCAGGTGTGCCCGGCACACGTGCGCCAGCTGGGCCTGTGCAACGTCAACGTCTCTGCGCAGTCGATCGCCGAGCCCGGCTTCCTCGCCTTCGTCTGCGACCTGCTCGAGCGCAACCGCGCGCTGGCCTCCAAGCTGTGCTTCGAGATCACCGAGACTGCGGCGATCAGCAACCTCACCCAGGCCCGTGCATTCATCGATGCGGTCAAGGCGCGGGGCTGCCGGATGGCACTGGATGACTTCGGCTCCGGCCTGTCTTCTTTCGGCTATCTGCGCCAGTTGCCTGCGGACATCCTGAAGATCGACGGCGCCTTCGTGCGGGACATGGATACTGATCCAGTCAGCCACGCCACAGTTCGCGCGATCAGCGAGCTCGGGCGCGAGCTGCAGATGGAAGTGGTGGCCGAGTGGGTGGAGACCGCCGAGGTTGCCGGTGCGCTGACCCGGCTTGGCGTGCAGGGCCTGCAGGGCTATGCCATCGAACGCCCGCAGCCGCTGGAGCGGCTGACCCTGGCCGATCTGCGCCCGGTGCGGCTGGTCGCGGTGAAGGGGCCGCCGGGGGCTGGCTGAACGGCGTGGCGGCGACTTTGGTCTACACGTGCGGCGTACGTCCGGCTGCGATAATGCCGGCCAGGGGCGACGCGCAGTGGGCGCGGGCGTAAGCAACAACAGGATGTGGCGTGGGCGGCAGGCAGTGGCAGTACGGAACGGGAGCGGTGCTGGTCGTACTGCTGGCGTGGTTGGCGACGCCGTGGCCGCTGCAGGCCGCAGCGGTGGAATCGGGGCGCGATTACCTGCTGGTCGGTGGCGCCACCGATGAGCCCACCCCGCATCGTGCGTGCACGCCGCACATGCTGTCGGGCCCGCGCCAGCAGGTGCTGGTGCCGGCTCCGCAGGAAGGCTGGTCGGGCCAGCCACAGGCGCTGGACGTGTTCAATGTCTTTGCCGGCGAAGTGCGGGTACAGCACGGTGACCGCGAAATCTGCGGCAACATGCACGACGCCCGCACCCGTGATTCGCGCTTCCGTGCAGGCATCGGCCTGGTGGCCGTACCGCCGGCCGGCAGCCATGAGCCGTTCCTGGTTTCCTGGCAGACACCGCTGAAGACACGTTGGGTACCGACCCTGCGGCTGGGCGCGCCCAGCCCGGTGCAGCAGAACGACACCGCCCGCCTGCTGATGCGTGCTGCCTGCATCGCCGTGGCGATCGCACTGGCGCTGTCGGCGTTGATGGCCTTCCTGACCACGCGCGATCGCAGCTTCCTGGTTTACGTCGCCGGCACCACGGTACTGGTGCTGTGGCAGGCGATCCTCGGTGGCCTCAGCGGCTACCCGGAACCGTGGCTGCCGGTGGGGGAGCGTGGGGCCTGGTGGCTGCTCTCGCTGACCGCCGCCACGCAGGCGCTGGTACTGCCGGCACTGTGGCGGCTGAACGGCGGTGACCGCGTATGGCCACGGTCGCGGCCGCTGCAGGCGACCGTGCTGTGGGGCCTGGTGGCGCTGGCCGTCCTGGTGCCGTGGCTGCGCTGGGAACAGCTGGCCTGGGTCGCGCAGGGCCTGCAGGTGTCCTATCTGCTGGGGTGTGGCCTGGCGTTGCTGATGGGCGTATGGGCACGTTGGCGTGGCAACCGTTGGTCGCAGGCAGGACTGGCCGCATTGGCACCCATGCTGGTCCTGATCATCGCCGATGCCTGCCGTGCGGAATGGTTGTTGGAGTACCGGGTCGAAGCACTGCAGCTGGCGGTGACCTGGCTGCTGATGATGGCCGCCTATGCCATGAACCAGCGGCTGGGCCGACTGCGCCAGCAGCGCGATGAACTGCGTCAGCTGGCCGAAACCGACGGCCTGACCGGACTGCCGAATCGCCGCGCCGGCCTGCAGCAGCTGGCCCGTCACCTGGCACAGGTCGACCGTGAGCGTGGCCCGCTGGTGATCGGCTTCCTCGACATCGACCTGTTCAAGGACATCAACGACCGCCACGGCCATGCCGTGGGCGACCAGGTACTGGTGGCGGTGGCACGCGCGCTGCGCGCTGCGGTGCGCAGCCAGGACGAAGTGGTGCGGATGGGCGGCGAGGAGTTCCTGCTGCTGATGCCCGGCATGCCGCGCGAGGCGGCATCGGCGCGGCTGGACCGCCTGCGCCAGCGCATCACCGAGGCCGGGCAGGCCCTGCAGGTGCCGGGGCTGGAAGTGACCGCCAGCATCGGCCTGGCGCAGTGGCGGCCTGGCGAGGACGATCTGGCCGGGCTGTTGCGGCGGGCCGACCATGCCATGTACGTGGCCAAGCGCGCCGGCCGCAACCGCGTGTTCGACGGTGAAGAGCTCGATCCGCCCGGCCTGGCATGAAGCGCTGCGAGCGGCGATGCCGGATAATAGGGCGATGACCACCCGACTCAACAAACATATCGCCGACACCGGCTTCTGCTCCCGCCGCGAGGCCGATCGCCTGATCGCCGCCCGCCGGGTCACCGTCAACGGCCATCCGGCCGGCACTGGCGCGGTGGTGGGCGACGAAGACCAGGTGCTGGTCGACGGCCAGCCACTGCGCGCGCGCGTGGCCCGCAAGCCCGGCGCCCGCCGCCATGTCTACATTGCGCTGAACAAGCCGGTGGGTGTCACCTGCACGACCGAAACCTCGGTCAAGGGCAACATCGTCGATTTCGTCGGCCACGAGCAGCGCATCTTCCCGATCGGGCGCCTGGACAAGGAATCCGAAGGCCTGATCCTGATGACCAGCAACGGCGACATCGTCAACCAGATCCTGCGTGCCGAGAACGGCCACCAGAAGGAGTACCTGGTGGCGGTCAACAAGCCGGTTACCGATGAGTTCCTGCGCGGCATGGCGCGCGGTGTGCGCATCCACGACCAGATGACGTTGCCGTGCAAGACCTCGCGCATCGCCAAGTTCGGTTTCCGCATCACCCTGCAGCAGGGCCTGAACCGGCAGATCCGCCTGATGGCCGCCGAATTCGGCTATCGCGTGACCCAGCTGCGCCGCGTGCGCATCGACAACATCAAGATCGGCGCGTTGAAGCCGGGCCAGTGGCGCAACCTGACCGAGCAGGAGCTGCAGGGCCTGTTGCCGAAGCAGCTGGACTGGTAAACGGCCTCTGTAGAGCCGAGCCCTGCTCGGCTGCCCTTTTGTCCGGGTGCAGCCGAGCATGGGCTCGGCTCTACATCGGCTAGACTCCGCAGTGACCTGCCGGAATGTGACGCTGCATGATCAAGCCCGACAAGCCTGCCAATGAAGCCCTTCGGCTCGAGGCGCTGTACCGCTACCGGATCCTTGATTCGCAGCGCGAAAAATCATTCGACGACCTGGTGGCGATCGCCAAGGCGGTCTGCGGTACCTCGATGGCGGCGGTGACCCTGATCGATGTCGAGCGGCAGTGGTTCAAGTCGATCCA
This sequence comes from Stenotrophomonas sp. AS012628, assembly GCF_010608305.1. Taxonomy (NCBI): domain Bacteria; kingdom Pseudomonadati; phylum Pseudomonadota; class Gammaproteobacteria; order Lysobacterales; family Lysobacteraceae; genus Stenotrophomonas; species Stenotrophomonas sp. AS012628. Next base: position 11,527 of record NZ_VMBJ01000008.1, read on the forward strand.
GGGCATCGACGCGGCGGAGAACCTGCGCAGCGAATCGATGTGTGGCCATGCCATCCTGCAGCCGCAGGAAATCATGGTGGTCGAGGACGCGTTGCAGGACATCCGCTTCCACGACAACCCGGTGGTGACCGGTGACCCGCACATCCGCTTCTACGCCGGTGCGCCACTGATCAGTTCCGATGGCCTGCCACTGGGTACGTTGTGCGTGTTCGATGCACATCCGCAGCACCTGCCCAGCGACAAGGCCGAGGCACTGGCCGCTCTGTCACGGCAGGTGATGCTGGTGATGGAGCTGCGCCGTTTCGCGCTCGACATCCAGAAGCACATGCTGGAACGCGATGACTACGAGCGCCTGCTGTCGGAGTACCAGGACGTACTGCTGGCGCAGAATGCCGACCTGGCCGAGCAGAGCCGCACCGATGCGTTGACCGGACTGCCCAACCGCCGCGCGATGGCGGCGGCACTGGAAGAGGCGGTGGCGGAGATCGATGGGCAGCCGGGACTGGCCTGCGTGGCCTTGCTGGACATCGATCACTTCAAGCACATCAACGATTTCCAGGGCCACGCCACCGGCGACCGGGTGCTGGCCGAGCTGGGCGTGCTGCTGCGCTCGCACTTTGCCGGCCGTGGCATGGCCGCGCGCTATGGCGGCGAGGAGTTCGTGGCGGTGATGCCGGGCACCGATCTGCACACGGCCGAACTGCAATGCGAGTTCCTGCGCCTGGCCGTGGCAGACCTTCCGCTGGGTTTCCCGGTCACGATCAGCATCGGCGTTGCCCAGCACCAGGCAGGTGAAAGCGTGGATGACATGCTGGCGCGCGCCGACAAGGCGCTGTACCGGGCCAAGGGCAACGGTCGCAACCGGGTGGAACGGGCGGGCTGAGCCCTGCATGCAGTAGGTCCACGCCATGCGTGGATGATTTTGCCGATGGGATAACGCCGTGTCGCGGCCTGTGCGATTGTGCCCGGCGAATATGCCGTTCCTGTTCCCACGGACGCCGACCATGCTGCAGACCCTGGCCATCGCCCACTATCGTTCGCTGCACGGGCTGGTCCTGCCGCTGCAGCAGTTGAACGTGGTGACCGGTGACAACGGCAGTGGCAAGTCCAGCCTGTACCGCGCGCTGCGCCTGCTGGCGGAGACCGCACAGGGCGGCGTTGCGGCGGTGCTGGCCCGCGAAGGAGGGCTGGGTTCGGCGCTGTGGGCCGGCCCCGAATCCATCGATCGCCGGGTCGCGGCCGGCGAGATCCCGCTGCAGGGTGGCCCTCGGCAGGCATCGGTGGGATTGAAGCTCGGCTTCACCACCGACGAATTCGGCTATGCCATCGACCTGGGCTACCCGCCGCCCAGCCATTCGGCGTTTGCGCTGGATCCGCAGATCAAGGTGGAGGCGATCTGGGCCGGGCCGTTCCTGCGCAGCGCCAACCTGCTGGTTGATCGCCGTGGGGCAATGGTGCGGCAACGTCATGCGCGCGGCTGGGATCTCGTGGATGACCGGTTGTCGCTGTTCGACAGCCTGTTCACCCAGGTCGGCGATCCGCAGCGCATGCCGGAAACCATCGCCTTGCGTGAGTACATCCGTCGCTGGCGCTTCTACGACCATTTCCGCAGCGATGCCGATGCCCCGGCGCGACAACCGGCGATGGCCACGCGCACGCCGGTGCTGCATCACGACGGCCGGGATCTGGCGGCAGCCTGGGTGACCATTCTCGAAATCGGAGATCCGGTCGCGTTGGCACGCAGCGTTGACGATGCGTTCCCCGGCGCCACGGTCGGCTTCGAAGAGCTGGACGGTCGACTGGCCCTGCGCTTCCACCAGCCGGGGTTGCTGCGGCCGTTGTCGATGGCCGAACTGTCCGACGGTACGCTGCGCTTCCTGCTGCTGGCTGCTGCGCTACACACGCCACGCCCGCCGCCGCTGCTGGTGCTCAACGAGCCGGAGACCAGCCTGCATCCGGACCTGCTGCCGGCGCTGGCGCGGCTGATCATCGCGGCCAGTGCGCGCAGCCAGGTGTGGGTGGTGTCACACGCCAGCCGCTTGATCGCAGCACTGGAGCAAGCGCCCGGCTGTCATTCGCTGCACCTGCACAAGGAACAGGGCCGCACGCTGCTGAGCGGGCAGGGCCTGCTGGATGCGCCGGCATGGCACTGGCCGCAGCGTTGATACGGCCATCCACGCCCTGCGTGGACGCGCTCAATCGGCGATGTTGCGTGCCTCGGCCGTGCCAAGGATTTCCGGATGCTGCACCGGCTTGCGGCGGTTCAGCAGCGGATGCAGGAACACCGCGCCGACGATGATCGCCACGCCCAGGTAGAACCACGGGGTAACCTCGTGCTGCTCGCGCAGCAGCACCACCGCCAGCACCACCGCATAGACCGGTTCCAGGTTGGTCACCAGCTGCACCGTGTAGGCGCTCAGGTGGCGCAGCGCGACCAGGGCCAGGGCGAACGGCAGCAGCGTGCAGAACCCAGCCAGGACCAGCAGCAGGATGCCGTCGTGCAGGCCCGGAACCACCCACAGCGGGCTGGCCAGCGCCGGCAGCAGGTAGGGCATCAGCGGTGCCAGCAGGGTCAGGGTGAGGGTGCCCGCACCCAGCTCCAGTGCGGTGACCGTGAGCGGATCCGCGTGGCTGACCATGCGCTTGTTGAGCGAGCCGAACACTGCCACCAGCAGCGCCGAGATCGCGCCGATCAACACCCCGAGGCGCATGCCATCGGGCACGCCGCCGACCACCAGCGCAACACCCGGCAGCACCGCCAGGCCGAACGCCAGTTCACGCAGCTGGAACGGCCGCTTGGCCACCCATGGCTCGATGATCGAGGTGAACACCGGCGCCAGCGCGATGCAGGTGGCGGCCACCGAGGCATTGGCCAGCTTCACCGCACCGTAGAACGTCAGCCAGTGCAGGGCGACCAGCGCGCCGATGCCGGCGTAGCCGGCCACCAGCCGCAGGGGCAGGGTACGCAGTCCGCGCCACACCCGTGGCAGCAGGGCCAGCATCGCCGTCACCAGCAGCATGCGCCACCATACCAGCGGCAATGCGGGCAGGGTGATCAGCTTGCCGAGGATGGCGGTGATGCCCCACAGCAGGACACAGAAATGAATCTGCCACAGCGCTTTGCGGGTGTCGGGTGTGCTCATCTGCCTATTGTGAGGCAAGGCGAACGTCGCAGCGCTACCCGCGTGTGGAATGACTGCTCTGGTCAACCTGCCGCTGCAGCGCCATCGCTGCCGCCGGGTTGCGCGCCTTGCCTGCGCCGATGCACAGGAGGTAGACCTCGCGCGGGCTTTCAGGGGCGGGCCCTGCCAGGCAGGGCAGGTCGTCCACCGGCTCGCCGCGCGACCAGCGGCGTGCGCGTTCGGCCCAGCGCTGCTGCACGGATGCTGGCAGGCCCTCGTTCAAGCGGGCCTGGCTGCGCTTGATCCGCGCGTAGACGAAGCCGGCACTGACATCGCCACGCAATGGCGCCTCGTCGCTGTCCTCGATCACCACGGCCACGCCATGCGCGCGTGCGGCGGTAACCAGTGCCGGGCCATGCGCCTCGGCATTGCGGACTTCCAGGGCGTGCTGCAGCGGCACGCCGCCCAGCTGCTTGGGCAGCTGCGCCATCAGCCGTTCCAGCGCTTCGGCGTCGGCCGGATGCCGCGGATCGAACTGCCACAGCAGGGGGCCCAGCCGGTCGCCGAGTGCGAGTGCGGCCTGCAGGAAGGGCGCGGCTGCCTCCACCGTGCTGGACAGGTCGCGGCGCTGCACCAGGTAGCGTGGTGCCTTCATCGAAAACCGGAAGCCTTCCGGCGTCTGCGCGGCCCACTGCGCGCACTGTGCTGCGGTGGGCGTGCGGTAGAAGGTGCCGTTGATTTCGATGCAGCGCAGGGCCCGGCTGGCATGGGCCAGTTCTTCACGCTGCGGCAGGCCCACGGGGTAGAAAACGCCGCCGCGCCATTCGGGAAACACCCAGCCGCCGATGCCGCAGCGGATCGCTGCGGCGGTCACTGGTCGTGGTCCGCGCGCCACGGATCGTAGCTGCCGAACCACCACAGGTAGCCTTCCGGATCGGCGCAGGCATAGCCACGGCCGCCGTAGTCCTGGTCGGCGATGTCGATGACGATGCGGGCGCCTGCGGCCTTGGCCCGGGCGTAATGGGCGTCGGCATCGGTGACGATCACGCAGGCACTCTGGGTCTGGCGGCCGCCCACCTCGTCCGGCATCGCGGCATGCTGGCTCCAGGCGCTTTCCCTGTCGGCCGAGCCGAGCATGATCATGCCGCTGCCGAAGGTCAGCTGCGCATGGAACACCGTATCGCCATCGGCGTAGACAGCCTGGGCATGGAAGCCGAAGGCGCGCTGCAGCCAGTCGATGGCGGCCTGCGCGTCGCGATAGCGCAGGCACGGAATGATGGTGGAGCCGTTGCTCGGTTGGCCGTTCCCGCCCATGACACCCCTCCTATGGCACAGGGCAGGGTGCGCCGCAGAACGTTACCATCCCGCGAAACCCCGGTGACGGCCTGCACATGGCCGCCACCCCTGTTCGGAGATCGTGCTGGATGAAACCCTGGATTGGAGGAGCCGTGCTGCTGGCGTGCACGACCATGGCGAGTGCTGCCACCCCGGCGCAGCTGCAGGACCTGGATGCGACCGTCGAGCGCGTGCGCGCGCAGTTCGACGTGCCCGGCATTGCCGTGGCGGTGGTCAAGGATGGCGAGGTGGTGCTGGAGCGCGGCTGGGGCGTGCGCGAGCAGGGCAAGCCGGAACCGGTGCAGGCCGATACGCTGTTCGCCATTGCTTCCAACACCAAGGCGTTCACCGCCACCTCGCTGAACCTGTTGGCCGAGGACGGCAAGCTGAAGATGGACGACAAGGTGATCGACCACCTGCCGTCGTTCCGCATGTCCGACCCGTTCGTGACCGGGCAGATGACGATCCGTGACCTGCTGTCCCACCGCAGTGGCCTGAGCCTGGGCGCTGGTGACCTGCTGTTCTGGCCGACCACGTCCTACAGCAATGCCGAAGTGGTGGAGCGGTTGGGCAGAGTGCCGCTGAAGGGCGGTTTCCGCGAAAGCTATGCCTACGACAACATCCTGTACGCGGTCGCCCAGCAGGTGATCGAGCATGTCTCTGGCATGAGTTACCAGCAGTTCCTGCAGACCCGCATCTTCGACAAGGTGGGCATGGCCGGCACGCGCTACAACGCCGATCACCTGAAGCCCGGCGACAAGGCCGCGGTCGGCCACGCCAAGTACGATTTCAAGGACCTGCGCACCGTTGCGCCGCTGACATGGTCGAACAACGCCGGCGCCGGTGGCATCTATTCCAGCGCGCATGACATGGCGCGCTGGATGAAGGTGCAGCTGGCCGAAGGCAAACTGGCCGATGGCACGCCGCTGTTCAGTGAAAAGAGCCAGCAGCAGATGTGGCGGATGATCACCCCGCAGTCGATCCCGGCGCCGAGCGTGCCGGAGCTGGCACCGGCGCGAGCCAATTTCGCCGGCTATGGCGAAGGCTGGAGCCTGAGCGATTACCGTGGGCAGAAGCTGGTCTGGCACACCGGTGGCTGGCCGGGCATGGTCTCGCGGCTGACCCTGGTGCCGGGCGAGAAGCTGGGCGTGGTGGTGCTGACCAACCAGGAAGTGGGCGCGGCGTTCAATGCGATCACCCTGAGCGTGCTCGATGCCTATCTGGGCGGCGGGAAGCACGACTGGGTGGACGCCTATGCCAAGGCCGTGGCCAAGGGCCAGGACAAGGCCGACGAAGCCTGGGCCAAGCACCAGAGCGCGCGCGACAAGGGCAGCAAGCCGTCGCTGGCACTGGCCGGCTACACCGGCACCTTCCGTGACCGCTGGTATGGCGACATGCAGATCAGTGCCGAGGGCAAGGGCCTGCGCCTGCGTTTCATGAAGACCGCGCAGCTGAGCGGGCGCCTGGAGCACTGGCAGCACGACACCTTCATCGTGCGCTGGGACGACCGTTCGCTCAACGCCGACGCGTTCGTGAACTTCAGCCTGGACCCGGACGGCAAGGCACGCGAGGTGCGCATGCAGTCGATCTCCGACCTGACCGATTTCAGCTTCGATTTCCAGGACCTGCTGTTCACCCCGGCAACGTAACCCGATGCGGCCCACATGATCGGTAGCGCCGGGCCATGCCCGGCGAGCGCGCAGCGCGGTTGCAAGGGGAATCGCCGGGCATGGCCCGGCGCTACCAGAACCGGGGCATCATCGGCTGGCGTACACATCCGGCGTGGGATACTTCGCCGCTTGCAAGAGGCGAGGGAATGCAATGTTCCGTTGGTTTGAATCCCTGATTCCGGTGTTCCCGCCCGTGGACGGGCGCATGCCGCCGCGCAAGGTGCTGCCGTTCTACCTGCACTACCTGCGCCCGGTGTGGCCAGTGCTGCTGGCGACCCTGATCGCCGGCCTGCTGCTGGCGCTGGTGGAAGTGGCGATGTTCGATTACCTGGGCCGCATCGTCGACATGGTCGCCGAGCAGCCGGGTGCCGGCTTCTTCAAGCGCCACGCCAATGAACTGGGCTGGATGCTGTTCATCACGGTCATCGCGCGGCCGATCCTGGTCGGCCTGCACAACCTGCTGGTGAACCAGGCGATCGTGCCCGGCCTGAGCAACCGCTCGCGCTGGCTGATGCACAACTACGTGGTGCGGCAGAGCCTGAGCTTCTTCCAGAACGACTTTGCTGGCAGCGTGGCCAACCGGGTGATGCAGACCGGTACCTCGTTGCGCGAGTCGGCGGTGCAGATGGTCGATTCGCTCTGGTACATCGTGGTCTACACCGGCACCGCGCTGTACCTGTTCGCGCAGGCCGACTGGCGGCTGATGGTGCCGCTGATCCTGTGGCTGCTGGCCTACGTGGTGATCATGGTCTACTTCGTGCCGCGCGCGAAGGAGCGGGCCTGGATCGCCTCGGAAGCACGTTCGAAGGCAATGGGCCGCATCGTCGATGGCTACACCAACATTCCCACGCTGAAACTGTTCGCCCATGGCGGGCGCGAGCAGGCCTACGTGGCCGAGTCGATCCAGGAGCTGGCAGTCAAGCACCGCGCGCAGACCCGGGTGACCACCGGCATGGACCTGACCATCGCCATCGTCAATGGTTTCCTGATTGCCGGTACCTGTGGCCTGGCCCTGTGGCTGTGGAATGGCGGCCACATCACTGTCGGCGCGATCACGCTCGCGACCGGCCTGGTGATCCGCATCCACAACATGTCCGGCTGGATCATGTGGACCATCAACGGCATCTTCGAGGACATCGGTACGGTGCAGGATGGCATCACCACCATTGCCCAGCCGCTGACCGTGCAGGACCGCGAGGACGCGGTGCCGTTGCAGGTGACCCGCGGTGGCGTGCACTTCCAGGACATCCACTTCCACTACGGCAAGAAGGGCGGCGTGATCGCAGGCCTCGACCTGGTGGTGAAGCCGGGCGAGAAAATCGGCCTGGTGGGTCCTTCCGGTGCCGGCAAGTCGACCCTGGTCAACGTGCTGCTGCGCCTGTACGACCTGGAAAGCGGCCGCATCCTGATCGACGACCAGGACATTGCCTACGTCACTCAGGAAAGCCTGCGCCAGCAGATCGGCGTGGTCACCCAGGATACCTCGCTCCTGCATCGCTCGATCCGCGACAACCTGCTGTACGGCCGCCCGGATGCGACTGATGAGCAGCTGCGTGCAGCCGTAGCCAAGGCACGTGCCGAAGCCTTCATCGATACGCTGGTGGACGGGCAGGGGCGTCGTGGCTACGACGCGCATGTGGGCGAGCGTGGCGTGAAGTTGTCCGGTGGCCAGCGCCAGCGCATCGCCATTGCCCGCGTGCTGCTGAAGGATGCACCGATCCTGGTGCTGGACGAAGCGACTTCGGCGCTGGATTCGGAAGTGGAAGCAGCGATCCAGGACAGCCTGGACCAGTTGATGGGAGGCAAGACGGTGATCGCCATCGCGCACCGGCTGTCGACCATCGCGCGCATGGACCGGCTGGTGGTGATGGACCAGGGCCGCATCGTCGAGACCGGCACCCATGCCGAGCTGATTGCTGCCGGTGGCCTGTATGCGCGCTTGTGGGCGCGGCAGACCGGTGGCTTTGTGGCTGCCGATCAGTGACTTCGATGTGACCGCGTTGCAAGGTGCCAAGTTACATCGTCACCCGTCCGGATGATTTGAGGTTTCACTTGCTCCGAAGTTTGGAGGTCGCGGCTGATCGCCAAAGAACACCCTGGCATCGGGGATGTATCCCTCGTCCAGGAGTACCGCGGCCATGCCTCTTGAATGCAGAAGATCATCCAAGGGCAGAGTGGTGAAAACCGTACTGTGCCGCGAAGTAGTTGAGCGGAGCACTGCAACCCAGTGAGTTCGTCTCTGGATATCAAGGTCAATATTCATCGTTGTGGCGATCGCGTCGTTGGTCAGACGAGCCCAGCACCGGGAGGGCGATGGAGGGGCATGCAGGAGCGCGCCCGATTCAATATCTCCCTCTGCCCACGCATGACCTAGCTCATCTAGGTTATCGAGCCAGGGCCGCAGGCTTGATGTGGCATCCGAGAAGCATTTGCGGTCTTTCACGGAGTCAATGTGAAAATTCTGGATAGTTTCCCTGCCCCCTCTTACCCGCATCGGGAAGCGGGCGTTGATCATCGGGATCCCATGATCGCGGGCCATGCGGTCAATGGCTCGAGAAAGTGGCTCACCGGCTCGGGCTCCACTGAATTGCAGTGCAGCATCATGAATTTTCCAAGCCGCGTACATTGGGCGCATCCTCTCAATGCTCGCGTCATGCAGGCCATAGAGAATCTTGAGATCGCTCAATCGCGTGTACTCTTCTTCGGTGAGCTCGTCACGAAGCGTTCTTCTACCTGAAAGGAACTTGAGCTTGCGGATGGCGGGCCACAGAATGAGGCTGCGAAATACCCCGCCATCGTGCTCCACGGTCACGCCCGGAGGGCTCAGAATTGCATCAGACGTCGAGATTGCTGCTTCAACGCTGCGAGTATCGATGGATAGGCTCTTTCTTAGGGGTTGAATCGTGCCCAGTACAATCAGCGTTGAAGAGCCTTTTCTGAACTGCCAGATGCGCGGGCCGGGGGCTGAGTGGACCGCGTGGATCGCAGGAAGATGAGTTGCATCGGCATTCTCTTGATCCGTTGCGTATCCATTGATGGGCGCCATCGCCATCAGGGCGATGGCCGCCAAGGTAATGGAAGGAGAATGAAATCTATCCATGTTCAATCCAGGCATGCCGTATAACGCGTGTGTGGCTTGGTCCGCGGGTCATTGGAGAACATGTGCCAAGCTTCATCGATTGTTTCGGGGTGGAACATCGGGAACTTGGAGGATTTCATGAAGTGTTGCCTGATGTACTGCCAATAGATGGCCTGAGGTCCCATTGCACGCTCAAGGAAACGATAGACTTCAGCCATCGTCCAGTAGTCAGCTACTTCAGATGGAAGCGATGCTCGCGTCTGTATAGGCTCGATGGCATCTCCGAAAGTAATAGTTGCTCGAAGATCCCGGTCAACGACGGAGATGGCTGGCAATATGCAACTTCCGGTTTTGCGCGCCATTGCGGCGGTTCCCAGCATGATGTCCAAGGGGCGCCCCAAAAATGGAATGCAATAGGTTTCTTCGCGAAAGCGGTGGACATCGGTCATCATGATGACTGCAGCTCTATTTTTCAGTGCGCGAAGCGCTATGCCTATCCCTCTGGCATTCGAGTGGATGATGCTCGCGCGGCATCCGGCGTGATTGAAGAGCCGGTGGTACAGGTCGTCGAACAATTCGTTGCCTGCATGGTTCTTTGGGTCGCCATAGAAGATGTAGATGTCACGCAGATGGCGAATGTGCTCCATCAGACGGACCGCAGACAGGATATAGTGGCCGTGATGCGGCAGTGCGATCACAACTCCCCTGTCGGCAGGGAGCTTTCCATCGATTGAGGAGTAGTCGGAACGGTCGATGCTGTGGACCGCCTCCAACAGTGACGGGCGGCAAAGGTCAGCCAACTGGGAGCTGATGGAGGCTTTCGATTGATACCAGCTGTAGTAGGAATCCATATCGAGTCCGCTGACTTCGCATGCGGAGAGGATGGCTTTCCTTTCCCTATCGGAAAGGGTCAATCCAAGCTGTTGCTCTGTCTGGACGCTGTGCCGAAAGGTGGCCTCCGGGGCAGGCTGACGACTCTCATGTGCTTGACTTTCGTGCATCCTGGACCTCCTTTGCTCGCTGCGATGCGCGGTAGAGGTTCTTGAGTTGTCCATGGAGCCAATCGAAATGCTTGGGATTGAAGTCAGGATGCTTCCAGTACATGTGCATCAGAGCTGAGTGAAAGACACGCTGACGGAATCTGCTCTCGGCTAGCCGTGTAGCAGGCCATCGCTTTGTCTGAACTGGTTGCGCGAGCCAGTCTCCTCCAAGCTTCTGGTTGGAATCCAGATGGTTCGAAATAGTGCGCAGAACGGAAGTGATGGGTGAGCAGGGTGGCAATGTGATCGTGTCATCGCATGTGCCTGTCATGATTTGAAATTCGTGGATGCTGTTGAGGACTCCTTCCACCAGAGGCAGGTAGCGCTGCTGCCCGTGGTGGGACGTCAAGACAGGAGCGTCAAGGCTGGATGTAAGCTGGTCACTGAACGCGATAATGGTGTGAATTCCCGCGTCACCCTCCAGTTTGCGAAGCGCGTCGGATGGCGTTGTCGAGTAAGCGGGATCTGTGCCAATTATCTCGGTGATCAATCCCCTTCTGCGGAGTTCGATAGCGCGATTAATATTGGATCGAGTCGTCGCGGCAATGATTGCGGTCGATGATGATGTGTCGTTTGGCAAGGGGAATGTTCCATCGCATCGCATGCGGCTTTGTTCTGGGCTTTGTGCTATTCGGCTCATGCCGTCATGACTGCGAGTCATCGTGATTCTGATCCTGTTTGATAGTGTTGATGACACGCATCCACGCCGCGTGCCATCAACGGAGTCTGTCAGCGCTCTTCGTAATTGTTCGATCCGCAGCAGTCACTGCTGAATGCGGCTACTTTGATTTCGTCCGCCTCGGTTTCAAACACTGCGTCGAGGGATCTTGCATTTGCGCTGGATGATTTCATCCATGCGGCGACGGCGTTTGGATCTGAAATGGTTGCGGATGCGTGCATGACGTATTTCCTTTTATAGGTGTGTGTTGATGACCAGGGCACATCCCTTGGTCGGCATCAAGAATGCGCCGTCCGTATGGCTACTTGCTGTCAGTGGTAGCGGGTTCGCTGCGTAGGACTTCTCTTCTAATTTCTGCATCAGTCTCGTAGTCGAGCACGCTGCTCTGCGCGTTGTGTCCGTGGCTTGTTCTGATGCGTGGAGCTTCTCTTGAATGTCGGGGCCGGGGATGTAGCGCAGGGCGGCGTCGAGATCCTGGATCGGTTCGGCGCTCGCGTGTATCAATCAGACGAGGACGTGACTCAGGGAGCATCCTCGAGTGGGAGGCGATCACTGGATATTTCACGACTGGATGCGTTTGCATCGCGTGTCGGGGAGGTCATGGGTTGACGGTGCTACCATCCCCATTCGGTAGCTCGGAGAACGGTCTGTTCACCGTTTTGACATTGCCGTGCCGACCGTTGATCAGCAGACATGGGCTCGAGACTCTATCTGCACTATAGGAGCAGTGATGCAGGTTCAATCGTGCTCAAAGACTCGGATGCACTTCCGTATCTTTCGTTGCCTATCGCTGGTGACGAGCCTTGTGACCGCTGTTCCAGCCATGGCGGACAATGGCGAGGTGAGCGGAACACGTGAGGGCTCACTTGAGCAGGTCATCCTGCTCAGCCGCCACAACCTGCGCGCGCCGGTGGTGGCGTCGGGCGAGCTGGCCAATGCCACTCCGGAGCGCTGGCCAGGCTGGGACGTGGGCGCAGGCGAGCTCACCACCAAAGGCGGCGTGCTGGAGGTCTACATGGGCCGTTACATGGGCCAGTGGCTGCGTCAGGCGCAGCTGTTGCCGGCTTCGGGTTGCCCGCAGCTGGCTGACTTCCACGCCCATGCCAACAGCCTTCAGCGCACCCAGGCCACCGCGCAGTTCTTCGTTGCCGGTGCCTTCCCGGGCTGTCATGTCGCAGTCGAGCAGCGCATGACGCTGGGCACGATGGATCCGTTGTTCAATCCGGTGATCCACAACAGAGACACGGTCTTCCGCGAGCGCGCACTGTCGGCAATGCAGCGAGCGCTGGCCGCATCGGGACTGGCACCGGCACTGTCCGTGGTGGAGCAGATCACCCGCTACCCGCAGTCGGCGGCCTGTGCGGGGCACAGCGAGTGCCATCTGATGCTGGCCGACACGATCTTCAATGCGGAACCGGGCAAGGAACCACGCGCGTCCGGTTCGCTGGCCCTGGCCAGCGGGTTGGTCGATGCCTTGTTGATGGAGCACTACCAGGGCAGTGGCGTCCCCCGCGAAGGCTGGGGCCGGTTGACCACCGAGGCGCAATGGCAGGCGCTGGCGCAGATCCGCAATCGCTACCAGGACATCCTGTTCGGAACGCCCGAAGTGGCGCGCGATGTGGCCGCTCCGCTGCTGGCAAGAGTGAATGCGTTGTTCGAGGACCCGGCATCGCCAAAGGTGAGCCTGCTGGTCGGCCACGATTCCAACATCGGTTCGGTGCTGGTGGCGTTGGGAATCACGGACTACAGCCTGCCGGGGCAGTACGAGAAGACGCCGATCGGCGGCCTGCTGCAGTTCGAGCGCTGGCGTGATCGTGGGGCCGGTGAAGTGCGTTACCGGTTGGTGTATGTCTATCCCACGCGCGAGCAGCTACGTGGTGCGATCCCGTTGACCGACGCACAGCCGCCGGGCCGGGTGGAGCTGATGCTGCCGGGCTGCGCGCAGTCGGGTTGCAGTGAAGCGCAGTTCAACAACCTGTTGCATTCACCTTGAATCCGGGATGGATGGCGGCGTCGCAGTGTGATGAGACGGAAGCAGCTTCGCGCCCCTTATGCTCGGATTCGAGTAGTCTCCAGCAATCAACCAAGCGATCCCGGTGAATCATGAACATCACGGACTTTCTTGTAATGGACGGCGATGGAGATGAAATATGGGCCGACCCCCATGGCAGCAACATTGCCTTTACGTGTTTTGATTGTGGATATCCGGTGGTGGCTGATGCCTCGGAGAACCAACGTGGGAGCGATGAGGATTGTCCCGCTGCCTGCCGCGGGTGTGGTGTGGAGTACTTCCTCGATTTGAGACTGGACTCGAGGAAGCTGTATATCCACATCGTCTGATTGAGTGGCGGCAGAAGCGGTGCGAACCAAGGTTCGCACCCACCAGG